>JAKAJB010000014.1 GCA_021813965.1 bacterium
ATCTTGATCGTGGTCGACTTCCCCGCGCCATTGGGACCGAGGAATGCGAAGATGCCGCCCTCCTCAACCGAGAAGGAGACGTCCTTCACCGCAGTGAAATCGCCGAATGTCTTCGTGAGATTCTGTACCTCGATGATGTTCGCCATGTATAAGATAGTACGCACCCTACTTCTTTTTCTTCTGCGCGGCGGCACGGATGAACTCAGTGAAGAGCGGGTGCGGGTCGAGCGGGCGCGCCTGGAGCTCGGGGTGGAACTGCGTGCCGAGCATGAACGGGTGCACGGAGCGCGGAAGCTCGGCTATTTCCATGAGGACGCCGTCGGGACTCGTGCCCGAGAAGACGAGGCCGGCGTCTTCGATGCGCTTCACGTACTCCGGATTGATCTCGTAGCGGTGGCGATGACGCTCCTCGACGAGCTCCTTCTTGTACGCGGCGCGGGCGAGCGTGCCCTTCTTGAGATAGGCCGGGTAGGCGCCGAGACGCATCGTGCCGCCGTACTTATTGCCCGCGAGATGCTTCTTCTGCTCGAGCATCACGTCGACGACCGGATCCTTCGCGTTTTTCTTGATTTCGGTCGTGTTCGCGTCTGCGAGGCCGAGGACGTTCCGCGCATACTCGATGACCATGAGCTGCATACCGTAGCAGAGGCCGAAGTACGGGATCTTATGTTCGCGCGCATACTGTATCGCCTTGATCTTCCCCTCGATGCCGCTCTCGCCGAAGCCGCCAGGAACGATGATGCCGTCATAGCCGGCGAGGAGCGCCGAAGGTTTCGCACCCGGCTTCTCGAGATGCTTCGAGTTCACCCAGGTGATCTTCGGACGCAGACCGAGCTTCGCGGCCGAGAATTTGATGGCTTCGATGACCGAGAGATAGGCGTCGGAGAGGACGAAGTCGCCCGTATCGAAATATTTGCCGACGATAGCGATGGAGACTTCCGGCGCTTTCGTGTCTGCGACAGCGTTCGCGAACTTCTTCCACGCGGCCAAAGACGCCGTACGCTTCTCGGGCAGCTTGAGCGCGTCGAGGAGCGCCTCGGAGAGCTTGTCTTTCTCGAAATTGAGCGGCGCTTCGTAGATGCTCTTGATGTCCGGCGCACTGATGATGCGGTCCTTGCGCACGTTGCACCAGATCGCGAGCTTCTCTTTGCGCTTCTCGTCCATCGGCTCTTTGGAACGCGCGAATATGAAGTCCGGCTGTACCCCGTAGGAATTGAGGTCGCGCACGGCCGTCTGCGTCGGCTTCGTCTTCATCTCGCCGAGCGTGCCGGGCGTCGGCAGGTAGGAGACCATGACGAAGAGCACGTCGTCCGGATGGTTCATCTTGAGGACGCGCGCCGCTTCGATGAAGAGCGCGTTCTGGAAATCGCCGATAGTGCCGCCGATCTCGATGACCGACATGCGGCTGCCGTTCTGCGCGGCGGCCGCTTCGATGCGGCGCAGGATCTCGTCGCGCACGTGCGGGATGGCTTCGACGCACTTGCCGCCGTACTCGAGCGCGCGCTCGCGGTTGATGACCGACTGATACACCATGCCGCTCGTCATGTAGTCCTCGTTTGTGAGGTCGCGGCCGAGGAAACGCTCGTAGTTGCCCATGTCCTGATCGGTCTCGAGGCCGGACCGCAGCACGAACGTCTCGCCGTGCTCGGTCGGGTTCATCGTGCCGGCATCGACGTTCAGGTACGGATCGACTTTCACCAGGTTCACCGAATATCCTTTCTGCTGCAGCAAAAGGCCGATGGAACTCGTGACGACGCCTTTCCCGACCCCGCTCATCACGCCGCCCAGGACGAATATGTATTTATGACCTTCCTTTGCCATATCAGACGGTCAGATATTTACGGATAGCGAGCACGGACGCGACCGCGCCGAGCGCGATGCCGGAGAGCATGATGATGCCGAGGACGAGGAGGAAGTGGCTGCTGTAATAGCTCGCGATATCGAAGCCGCCGAACCAGGTGACGGTCTTCACGCCGACGTACCACGTCGCCGGCCACAGGAGCAGCAGGACGATGAGCGCCGCGGTCACGCCGGTAAGGACGCCCGTCACGATGAACGGACCCTGAATGTACGCATTGGACGCCCCCACGAGGCGCATCACGGCTATCTCATCCTTGGCGACATAGATGGCGAGGCGGATGGTCGCGAAAGCGATGAGGATCGAGGCGATAGCGAAGAGGATGACCACGGCGAAACCGATTTCGCGCGTCGCCTGTATCGCGAGGGCGAGCCGGTCGATGACATCCTTGTTCTGCGAGTAGTTGATACGGTCGACGATCGAGGTGCCGCCGGCGGAGAGGGTCGGCGAGGCTTCGAGGAAACTCACGATGCTCTCATACTCGCTCGGATCCTTCGCTCGCACTTCGAGCGACGCGTCGAGCGGATTGCCGCCAAGCTCATCGAGCGCCTGGAGCGTGAGCTGATCAGTCGCGTGGCGCGCGCGGAATGCGGTAAGCGCATCAGCGGCCGAAGTGTAGGTGACATTCTCCACCTGCGGCAATTTCTCGAGCTGGCCCTTCACCGCTAGGATGTCGGATTCAGCGGCCGTCGTCACGAAGTAGACCGACACGTCGACTTTGTCCTTGATTGAATTGAGCGTGAACGTGAGAAGCGCCGAGAGGAAGATGAGCGAACCGATGATCGAAAGCGTCACCGTCATGATAAGTACGGTCGCCGCCGAGACGGCACCGCCGCGCAAGAAGCTCTTCCCGCCGCTGACGAGCACCCGTTTGAAGATCATCCAGTCCATGGTCATAGTATATACTTCCCGTCCGCATCATCGCGGACGAGACGGCCACGGTCGATGGTGATGACGCGCCCGCCGATGGCTTCGACGATACCCTTGTTGTGCGTCGTGATGACGATGGTGGTCCCGAGCTCGTTGATCTTCTTCAGGATCTCGACGATCTCGTACGTATTGATAGGGTCGAGGTTGCCCGTCGGCTCGTCGGCGATGATGAGTTCCGGCTGATTGATGATGGCGCGGCCGATGGCGACGCGTTGCTTCTCGCCTCCCGAGAGCTGGTCGGGGAAATGGCGCGCCTTGTCGGCGAGGTTCACGAGCTCGAGGATATACGGGACATCGCTCGCAATCTCGTCGTCGGAGCGGCCGGCGGCCTCCATCGCGAAGGCGATGTTCTCATACGCCGTCTTGTTGGGGATGAGGCGGAAATCCTGGAAGACCATGCCGATCTTGCGGCGGTAATGGTGGAGTGCAGAACTGGGCAGATCATTCACATCGATAGATTCGAAAAAGACATTGCCGTCGGTCGGACTCTCTTCCGCGAGGAGGAGTTTGAGGAGGGTCGTCTTCCCCGCGCCGGAGTGGCCGACGATGGAGACGAATTCTTTTGGGGCGATGGAGAGCGTGACGTCCTCGAGGGCTGCCGCGTCTCCGTACCGTTTCGTCACCTTGTCGAAATAAATCATGCTTCGAGGTCCATTGTACCCCTATATCAGCTTCTTTCAAAATCAAGCCGGATGTGGACGAGACCGTCTTCCTGGCAATGACATGGACACAGGCTTCCTCACGCCTATAGGCAAGCCGGTACGGAGCAGGCTCACCGCCCCGCCTCATGGGAAACTCGGGATCTCCCTTTACAGGGAGGGGATAGCGGCATCCATCGCATCGATGAAACCGTCCAAATCGCCTTCAAGGACTTTCTCCGGGTTGCCAGACTCGTAGCCGGTACGATGGTCTTTCACCATCTTATACGGATGGAGCACGTAGGAGCGGATCTGGCTCCCCCACTCGTTCGCCGTCGTCGCGGCGACGGAGCGCCCCTTCGCAGCCGCCTGCCGCTCGGCTTCTTCCTTCGCGAACAGTTTGGCTTTGAGAAGCTCCATAGCTTTTTCACGGTTGGCGAGCTGCGTGCGCTCGCTTGAGACGTGTACCGAAAGATTCGTCGGCTTGTGGAGGAGGCGCACCGCTGTCTCCACTTTGTTCACATTCTGTCCGCCGGCCCCGCCGGAGCGCGCGAATGTTATCTCTATGTCGGCCGGATTGAGTTCCACCGCGTCACTCGCGACCAAAGCTGGCAGCACTTCGACCATCGCGAAGCTCGTCTGGCGCTTCGCATTGGCATTGAAGGGCGACTGTCGCACGAGCCGGTGTACGCCCGCTTCGTGCTTCAGGCGGCCGTAGACGCCCGGCCCGCTTATCTCCAAAAGGAGGTTCCGATACCCGCCTTTATCATTCTCGTTCGCATGCAACTCGCGTACGCGCCACCCCTTCACGGACGCGTAGCCTTCATACATGCGGCGGAGCATGCGCGCGAAGTCTTCGGCATCGTCGCCGCCGGCGCCCGCGAGGATAGCGAGCGTCGCGTCGCCTCGATCGTGCGGGTCGCCGGAGCCGCCCTCTTTGAGGGCCTGATACTCGCCGATGAACATTTGCGCCTTATCCTTGTCCAGCCAGAAATCGGGTGATGCCATCATCGCTTCGAGTTCTTTCAGGCGCTGTTCCGCTTTCTCTTCCATGGCCCCAGTGTAAACCACCTCACAGGTTACTGCGAGGACCGTGGCGGTTTGCTGGATAAAGATGCGGCCGCCGCCGCGCATAGGTAATCTCGGCCATTCATCCCGAAGCGGACTTCGGGAATCTGGCCGATTCCAGTAAAACAGTCCGTCTCGCCATCCCCGCCGCAAGCGGACGGGGCATTGGCGGACGGACACCAGGGTGTTTTGCTGGACAAGGATGCGGCCTCCGCCGCGCATATCTAATTTCGGCCATTCATCCGCGCCGCAAAGCGAACGCGGCATTCTGGCCGATTCCAGTAAACGAAAGACGACGAATCCGTGATGCGGAATCGTCGTCTTTCGTGTCTCTTGGAGCCGCCCCCCAGATTCGAACTGGGGACCTACCCCTTACGAAGGGGTTGCTCTACCAACTGAGCTAGGGCGGCGCATATTTTAGAACCTTTCGTCACGAACGAGCCGTCGGCTCTCTCCCGACTGAGCTAGGGCGGCAATCTCTCATTTCTACCACACAGCCCCTTCGAGGAAAAGCGTCCTGCAGGAGCACTCTCGACAAATTATGCTTATCCTTTAAAGTATCGCTAGCTCGTCCCTTCCGTTGCACCGCGTACTACCTACTGAGGAGTCGTCATGGGCAAAATCGTCTCGGCACAATCAATCCAGAAAACTGCTGCTCGAATCGCCAACGAATGCGGCCTCGCATTCGAAGAAGTTCTCGAGGACCTCGTCGAGGCGCACGCGATCCTCGGTACCGAAGTCGAGCCTCTTACGCCGCCTGAAAGAAGCGTCTCCGACCTGGAATGGAAAGACGTTCCGTTCAGAAGAACTCCGCTCCGGACGCAGCAGTGGCCGCTTCAGTGACCTTTCGCCGCACCGGCTCCCCCAATCCGACCCTCTTCCTTTCGCAAAGAAGAGGGTCTTCGTATGTACGATGGAGCCGAGAGTCGGGATTGAACCGACGACCTGCGCCTTACCATGGCGCTGCTCTACCAACTGAGCTATCTCGGCAAGCTATTCCTGCATACTAGCCGAGTTGCCTTGTTTTTTCAATTTTGCCGTGTCATGCGCGGAGCCGTCACGAATGATGGCCGTCGGTCGTCCGGCGATTCGCGGCGGGCAGTTCATATGTGCTGGAATCAGCGAGCTCTGTGCATGCTGCCAAGTATATTATTTGAACGCAAATGCCATCAATATGATGGTCAGAGCATTGAGCACGATCAGCGCCGGTATCTCCTGAGTTCTCGGGAGAGGGTGCTGTAAAAGATAGACCGTATAGATTATCGCAACGATGGCCGCACCGATGAAATTTCCTCTTATCATGGTCCCGTAGTTACGAGCGATTAATCAGTACGTCGAGGCACTCTGGCCGCTCGCAAGATGAAGTATACATCGCTCGCGGGCCCCATTCCGTGAGCAACATCTGCCCTGTGACGACAGGCGAGGGACGGGACTCGGTCAGAAGTAATCGGCTCGCCGTCGCGAGCGGATTCTCACGACCCTGCCTCGCGGTGCTCACTGCTGCTCGCACATCGCTCCGGCATTCGAGTCCCTTCCAGTGCAGGAAGCATACTCGAAGTATACCGCCTCGCGGTTCAATCGTCCCTTCAGTCGCTCCAAGCGACACAGGAAATACTTATTTATTTTTCTTAGCGCGTCCTCGTGGACGAGATTGGAACTAGACTAAGCTCTCACGCCTACCATTATCAATATACCGACAAATGGCCTTGATGATGCTCTCTGCGTTACGCAGCCCTGGAAGCATCTCTTGGAGGCCGCTGACGATATCTTCATGTTGTGGATATGGAATAATCGAATGCGCCGGGTAGAGGTCTGCGAATCGTGCTTGTTGCAACACCAAGACATTGAATATCTCTGATATATCCCACACATCGTTCCTATCTTTCAGGAGACCCGTCGCCTCTGCAAAGTCAAAGAAGAAAGCATGAAGCAGTTCATGCACGACCACATACAGAGCCTCGTCTTTATCGCGAGTATCACGTTCGAGCGGAAAAGAGATGGCATGCCGATCTGGCTGCTGGATGTGCACGCGCCAGATACTCGGATACGCGAAGAAGCGCATAGGCCCATTATATGAATGGTTAAACAACTCATTCGAACGCTTCAAAAATACCTCCCCTGTCCGGTTCCACTGCTGCTGAAGCAGCACACAATGATCGCTTTCCTCGGCATGGATAGCTTCATAAAAGGAAGCTATGTGCGTTTGCAACGCTTCGTTCGAGATGGAGCGCGGGGATCCAGATAACCCAATCCTCCCCAGCGCCTCAGAAAACTCCGGGAATAACGGGTGCTCTGCGGAAATTTCATCGCGCAAAGCAGTGAACCCCGACATGTCGAGGTCGAGAGAAACGCCCCAGACCAGCTGTACCCCCTCCCTATCGTTCGATTGGCCCTGCATATGTATATCATCACAAAAATGAGCAAAAAAGGAAAGCGCGCGAGTCTCCTCGCGCGCTCAGGGCCGCTTTACGCTAGCCCGTCACATGGCATGCACACGCACAGTGGCAGTAGCATGCCAACGATACTGTTTCGTTGGTTGTCTCGTCCTGATCGTCGCCGATCAAGAGCGATACGTAGCCGTACGGATTGCTCATTCTCATCACCTCCTTTCTTTACCGTGAGAGAAGTTGGAAAATCCCGTCATCGAGAAACGCATTGCATAATGCGTTCGCGTCTTTGCCGGGTAGCTTAGTGTACTCCATTACATCAGCCAAGCCAAAGCTTGCGCCGCCTGCCTTCAACGACTGTATCAGTTCGTAGCTGGCCTGTGACAATGTGCTGGGGCTGGCGATTTTCTTCGGGCTCGCGCACAGGACACAGAACCCCTCATCCCTGAACCGTAGTTGGTGAGACACGCTGAGTGACGCATCTGCAAGGTCGACTGCCTGCCTAACCGGCCGCGGAGTAATCTGGCGTACTTGATCTGGCCGCGCATATGGGTCTAGGTTGCTCTTGCAACCATACACGTACATTGCATCGACCCTGCACCCCGCACTGCATTGGGCAAACGCAGTACATTTCTTACATTCGCCCGGGATGAGCGATCCATCGCGCCAATTCTGCATCGCACTCCACACTGCACCCAACCCGTCAGTCACGACATTGCCGTAGACGACGTCGTCGTGCGAACACGCACGAACAGAGCCATCCGCACCGACGCTACACGTGGTTACCCCTGCACTGCAACGCCGATCAGACATGAACGAGTACTTGTCTTGATTCAGGTAAGAACAGAGCGGATAGCATTCAAGCGCGCCGACACTGATGTCCTGGTTCTCGCGTAGTTGATGCAGTTGGTCCAAGAGACTGAGCAACTCGTCGTGATCGAGCATATACTGCTCGAACTCGCTCGAGTTTATCGGCGGCGATGCTTTCGTTGCGTAGAACTGAGTGACACCGATACCCCGGAGAAAATCCCCAGTGGCATAGACCTTGTCCACATTGAGTTTGGTCACCACCATGCTTGCCGCCACGGCAAGCCCAGCGTCTTGCGCTATCGCTATACCCCGCAGGGTCGCGTCGAAAGCGCCTGGCACCTGGGCAATATGGTCGTGTAGTGCAGCGGTCGGAGCCATGATTGACGTGAGTACCCCTCCCACACCGAGATCTTTCAGCTGCCCCGCTATTGCGGGAGTTATAAGCGAGAGGTTGGTGTTAACGTCGCATACGACGCCGGCTGCCATTAGCGTTGAGATGCCTTTTTTCAAGATTTCCCATCTCAATAATGGCTCTCCACCTGTGAAGGTCACATGGAAGACGTGCATCTCGATGAGGTCGCTGACGACTTTAGCCAAGACAGACTCAGACAAGTTCGCTCCTTGGATCGAAGACTCGTGTCTCCAGTAGTTATAGCAGTGGATGCAGTTGTGATTGCATCCCGTAGTCACTTCAATTTGGCAGGACACAGGCCCGCTAAGCTTCCGATACATGATTGGACTCCTTCTAGAAGGTTTCAAGGAAGATCTGGCGGGTGCTCTACTAGCGCTCGCTTCCGAGTACATCTATACCACACATATATAGTATAATCAAGAATCCGTAGCAACGCCGTTGGAACCAGAAAAGTCGCTCAGTCGAGCGGCTTTTCTGGGATTTTATGGTCGGCGCGACCTAGTGGACGATGTTAGAACGATATTTGAGCAGGAAGGCAATACGGCGATTTATATTCCTAGGCTCGCCCATTGAGAGGAAATACCGCGTCCTCCCCCGTAGTAAGTTCGGTATATACGAGCTTGTTCGCGGCGATGAAGTTGAGATTTCGGTAGTCAAACTCTGCACTGCCTATATTCGCGACCATTCCCCCTGCCTCGCTCACCAACAACGAACCGGGTGCGAAATCGTAATCTTTTCCGAAGGGGTCTAAGCAGACACGCCCCTCAATCTTGCCACTCGCGATAAGCGAAAACTCATATCCAGCATTGAGCGTATTCAGCACCATCGTTTTCTTTTTGAACTTTAGATAAGTGTTGAGATTGTCGCCTTTATTTAGGTTGCTCTCATAAAACATATAGGAGCTTCCGAACGGACGATCACTCACTCGTATGGCTTCGCCGTTCTTATAAGCACCCTTACCGCGCTCGGCGTGATACATGATGTCATTCACGAAATCGTATATTGCGGAAAAGATGACCTGCCCGTTTTCAATCAGAGCGACCATAGTCGTGCAAAAAGGAAGTCCGCGTACAAAGTGCGCAGTGCCGTCTATCGGGTCAACGAGCCACTGCTTCGCCGCGCTCCGGTCTCCGCCGTATTCTTCCCCAACAAACGCGACTGTCGTGTCAATCTTGCTAAACTCCTTCGCGAGGTATTCTTCAATCTCGAAATCAATCTTGGTGACCACATCGGTGGCCGAAGCGCTTTTCTGGCTATGCACTTCTACCTTGCTATAGAGGTAAGGACTTTTCGCGTGTAGAGCGGATGATGGCAAGCACTTGGTCAGTAGGGATTTCCATTGTTACCAGTATACTCGGTTCTTGCGTCCCGTTCTCCGCACCAAGCGACACAGTAAGTGCGGGACTATTTTCTATGCGCGAGGGACGGGACTCGGTCAGGAATAATTTGCTCGTCGTCACTCGCAAATTTTCACGACCCTGCCTCGCGGTGCTCACTGCTGCTCGCACATCGCTCCGGCATTCGAGTCCCTTCCAGTGCAAAAGCGCAAAAACGGACCGGGTCCCTACCCGGTCCGTTTTTGGCTTAGCGCGAGGGACGGGACTCGAACCCGCAACCTTCCGCGTGACAGGCGGATGCTCTAACCAGTTGAGCTACCCCCGCAAGTGAGGGACAACGTGAGATTTAAATCTCATGTTTCCCGAACGCAGCGGGGGGCAAGCTTGTTTCAAGCTTACGCCCGCAAGCGATCGGAACCTGCTTTCCCGAGCGCGAGCGGGAAAAAGCGTGCAAGCAATGCTTACCACCGCAAATCCCGCCCCCCCTGAACGCTCGTTGCTCTATCCTACCAAATTCTCCCGAAATTGTCCTGTCCGGTGCGGAACGCTTCCCATAGAGCGGAGGATGGTGTAATCTGCACTACTTATGCTCATGCGCTTCAAAAGAACAAAGATAGTGGCGACAATCGGTCCGTCCTCGTCGGAACCGGAGCGGCTCGCCGCACTTGTCCGTGCCGGCATGAACGTCGCCAGACTGAACTTCTCCCACGGGGCCCACGAAGATCACGAGAAAAGCATCCGGGCTGTCCGCGCGGCCTCGAAGGAAACAGGCGAGCCCATCGCCATCTTGCAGGACCTCTCGGGACCGAAAGTCCGCATCGGCGACTTCGCTGACGGCAGCATCACGCTCGTGCCGGGCGCGCGATTCACGCTCTCGACGCTGCCCTGCGCTGGGTCGACCGACCGGGTCTTCATCAATTATCCGCACCTCCACAAGGAAGTCGCGAAAGGGAGCGTCATCATGCTCGATGACGGGCGCCGCAAGCTCGAGGTCGTCTCCGTACGCGGGAATGATGTCATAACCACCGTTCTCATCGGCGGTACGATTAAAGGTCGCCGCGGTGTCAACATCCCGGGCGCATTCCGCGAGATAAGCCCCATCACCAGGAAAGACCGCGAGGATCTCGTCTTCGGCCTGGCGCAACGCGTGGACTTCGTCGCGCTTTCGTTCGTGCGCACCGCAGACGACATAAAGAAACTCCGCACGCTCATCAAGAAACACTCTCCCAAACACACCCCTTCCATCATCGCCAAGATAGAAACGCTTGAGGCCATCGAGAACATCGACGCGATCATCGCGGAGACCGACGGCGTGATGGTCGCGCGCGGCGACCTCGCGGTGGAAGTCGCCCCGGAGAACGTGCCGCTCCTCCAGAAGCAGATCATCCGGAAAAGCGTCGCGGCCGGGAAGCCGGTCATCACCGCCACGCAAATGCTCGAGTCGATGATCCAGAGCCCGGTCCCGACCCGCGCCGAGGTCGGTGACGTCGCCAATGCAATCCTCGACGGCAGCGACGCGGTCATGCTCTCGCAGGAGACCGCCATGGGCGAATATCCGGTCGAGGCGGTAGACATGATGGCGAAGATAGCCATCAAGACCGAGAATGATCCCTCCTATCGCGACGCGTTCCGCGACGCTCACGCGAGCGATGAACGGGAGACCGTCGATGCGATCGGCCGCGCCGTCGTCGACGTCGCGCACGCCACCGATGCGAAAGCCATCGTAGCGCTTTCAGAAAGCGGCTTCACCGCGCGCATGATTTCGCGCTATCGGCCGACGCGTCCGATCATCGTCTTCACACCTCATGCGGAAACCGCGCGGCAGCTCACCCTGTCATTCGCCTGCCACCCGTTCGTCGCGAGCTCATTCAAAGAGCTGCTCCACGTCGTCACTGAGTCGGAGCAGACGCTCGTGAAGGAAGGGCTCGCGAAGAGAGGCGACACGGTCGTGCTTGCCGCCGGCATCCCCTTCGGCCAGGTAGGCGGCACCAACACGATGATGGTGCAGACGCTCTAGGTTCTTGGCAGCATTGTCTCATAAGGCCACTTTTGCTAGTGTTTACACTAGCGCCGATGTAAGCGTCTCCCGCACG
>JAKAJB010000015.1 GCA_021813965.1 bacterium
CTGACCGTCTGATATGGCAAAGGAAGGTCATAAATACATATTCGTCCTGGGCGGCGTGATGAGCGGGGTCGGGAAAGGCGTCGTCACGAGTTCCATCGGACTTTTGCTCCAGCAGAAAGGATACTCGGTGAACCTGGTGAAGGTCGATCCGTACCTGAATGTCGATGCCGGCACGATGAACCCGACCGAGCACGGCGAGACGTTCGTGCTGCGGTCTGGCCTCGAGACCGATCAGGACATGGGCAACTACGAGCGCTTCCTCGGCCGCGACCTCACGAACGAGGACTACATGACCTCAGGCATGGTGTATCAGTCGGTCATCAATCGCGAGCGCGCGCTCGAGTACGGCGGCAAGTGCGTCGAAGCCATCCCGCACGTGCGCGATGAGATCCTGCGCCGCATCGAGGCCGCCGCCGCGCAGAACGGCAGCCGCATGTCGGTCATCGAGATCGGCGGCACTATCGGCGACTTCCAGAACGCGCTCTTCATCGAGGCGGCGCGCGTTCTCAAGATGAACCATCTGGACGACGTGCTCTTCGTGATGGTTTCCTACCTGCCGACGCCGGGCACGCTCGGCGAGATGAAGACGAAGCCGACGCAGACGGCTGTGCGCGACCTCAATTCCTACGGCGTGCAGCCGGACTTCATCTTCGCGCGTTCCAAAGAGCCGATGGACGAGAAGCGCAAAGAGAAGCTCGCTATCTGGTGCAACGTGCGCAAGGACCGCATCATCAGTGCGCCGGACATCAAGAGTATCTACGAAGCGCCGCTCAATTTCGAGAAAGACAAGCTCTCCGAGGCGCTCCTCGACGCGCTCAAATTGCCCGAGAAGCGTACGGCGTCTTTGGCCGCGTGGAAGAAGTTCGCGAATGCCGTCGCAGACACGAAAGCGCCGGAAGTCTCCATCGCTATCGTCGGCAAATATTTCGATACGGGCGACTTCGTCCTCTCCGACGCTTACCTCTCGGTCATTGAGGCTATCAAGTTCTCGACCGCCAAGCTCGGCCTGCGGCCGAAGATCACGTGGGTGAACTCGAAGCATCTCGAGAAGCCGGGTGCCAAACCCTCGGCGCTGCTCGCCGGCTACGACGGCATCATCGTCCCCGGCGGCTTCGGCGAGAGCGGCATCGAAGGGAAGATCAAGGCGATACAGTTCGCGCGCGAACACAAGATCCCGTACTTCGGCCTCTGCTACGGTATGCAGCTCATGGTCATCGAATACGCGCGTAACGTCCTCGGCTTGAAGGAAGCGAACACGACCGAGATCAAGAAGAATGCCAAGGACCCGGTCGTCGACGTGATGCTCGAGCAGAAGAAGCATCTCGCGGGCAACAAATACGGCGGCACGATGCGTCTCGGCGCCTACCCGGCCTACCTCAAGAAGGGGACGCTTGCCCGCGCCGCGTACAAGAAGGAGCTCGTCGAGGAGCGCCATCGCCACCGCTACGAGATCAATCCAGAGTACGTGAAGCGTATCGAGGACGCCGGCCTCGTCTTCTCGGGCACGAGTCCCGACGGCGTCCTCATGGAGATCGCCGAGCTCCCGCGCACGGTACACCCGTTCATGCTCGGCACGCAGTTCCACCCCGAGCTTCAGGCGCGTCCGCTCGACCCGCACCCGCTCTTCACCGAATTCATCCGCGCTGCCGCTGCGCAGAAGAAAAAGAAATAGGCCGCGTACTATCTCATACATGGCGAACATCATCGAGGTACAGAATCTCACGAAGGCATTCGGCGATTTCACTGCGGTGAAGGACGTCTCCTTCTCGGTTGAGGAGGGCGGCATCTTCGCATTCCTCGGTCCCAATGGCGCGGGGAAGTCGACCACGATCAAGATGCTCACGACGCTCCTCCACCCCACCTCCGGAAGCATCCGCATCAATGACAATGATCCGGTGACGGATTCGGACCTTGTCCGCCGCTCGTTCGGCATCGTCTTCCAGGACCCGTCGCTCGACGAAGACCTCACGGCGCTTGAGAATCTCGAGCTCCACGGCGCGCTCTACGGTGTCCCGCCGGAATTGCTCAAAAAGAGGATCGAGGAATTGCTCGCGCTCGTGGAGCTCTATGACCGACGGGACGATTTCGTAAGGGATTATTCCGGCGGAATGAAGCGCCGCTTGGAGATTGCGCGCGGCCTCCTGCACCACCCGAAAATAATCTTCCTCGATGAGCCGACTCTCGGTCTCGACCCGCAGACGCGCAATCACCTGTGGAGCTACGTGCAGAAGCTGAACGCCGACGAAGGCATCACGGTCTTCTTCACGACGCATTACATGGAAGAGGCGGAACGCGTCGCGCGCCGCATCGCCGTCATCGACCACGGCGTCATCGTCGCGCAGGGGACGAGCGACGACCTCAAACGCGAGACGGGCACGGCGACGCTCGAAGAAGCATTCCTCGCGCTCACCGGAAGCGCAATTCGCGAAGAGGCCGGGAATTCGGTCGACCGGATGCGTTCGCATCTCCAGATGCACCGTGGCGGCGGTCGGCGTTGATACATAACATTACTATGAAAGCGATATACGTCATGTGGCTCCGAGAAGTGAAGCGGTTCATCCGCTCCAAGTCGCGCATCGTAGGCGCGCTCGGCCAGCCGATACTCTTCCTGGTCGCGCTCGGGTACGGGCTCGGCCCGGTCTTCCAGAAGGCGGGGCAAGGGAACTACCTCGAGTTCATCGCGCCGGGCATCATCGGCATGACCATCATCTTCACCGCCATCTTCAACGGCATGCAGATCATCTGGGACCGGCAGTTCGGCTTCCTCAAAGAGACGATGGTCGCTCCGGTGTCGCGGCTCTCCATCATGTTCGGCCGCACGCTCGGCGGCGCGACCGTCGCAACAGCTCAAGGGACGCTCGTGCTCTTCATCGCCATGGTCGCCGGTTTCCGCCCGGTGTCGTGGCTCGGCATCCTGCCGGCGCTTTTCATCATGCTCCTCATCGCGCTCCTTTTCAGCGCCATCGGCATCACGGTCGCTTCGAAATTGAAAGATATGCAGGGATTCCAGCTCATCATGAATTTTCTCGTGATGCCGCTCTTCTTCCTTTCCGGCGCACTCTTTCCTCTCGATAATGTTCCGCCTGCGCTCCTTATCGTCGCGAAGTTCGACCCGCTCTCGTACGGCGTCGACGCATTGCGTTACTTCCTCGACGGTGCCGCGACGTTTCCGCTTGCGCTCGATATCGGCATGCTCCTCGGCGTAACGGCATTCTTCCTGGTGCTCGGATCCTATTTCTTCTCGCAGATGGAGGTCTAAGAAACGCTGCGGATTATTTCGGTCAGTTGGTCGACGCGAGTAAAAAACGGCGTGCTGCGCGTGTCGCGCGGCCGCGGGAGGTCGACCGTGAGCATCTTCTCGATGCGGCCCGGGTGCGCTCCCATCACGATGACCTGGTCGGACAGTTCGATAGCGTCGGGGATGAGGTGATTCACCATGAGGATGGTGATGCCGTAGGCGCGCCAGATCTTGAGCAGGTCGGCCTTGAGCGCTTCGGCGGTGATAGTATCGAGGTTCGAAAATGGTTCGTCCATGATGAGCAGGTCGGGGGATATCGCGAGCGCGCGGGCGAGACCGACGCGTTGGCGCTGTCCGCCCGAGAGTGCGGACGGATAGTGGTCGGCGACGTGTTCGAGCCCGACCTCTTTCAGCTTCTCGCGCGCGGCGCGTTCACGCCCCTCCTTGGGCACGCCGGCCATCTTGAGTCCGAAGGCGACATTGTCGATCGCCGAGAGCCACGGGAAGAGCGCATAGTTCTGGAACACCATCGCCGGTCGCTCGAAATTCCGTACGACGGTGCCGCTCTCGTGCTCCATGAAGCCGAGGATGATGCGCATAAGCGTCGATTTGCCGGCGCCCGACGGCCCGGTGATGGAGACGAACGCGCCGGCAGGGACGGAGAAGCTGATGTCTTTCAGGGCGTAGACGTCCCGCTTGTCATCGGTAAAGCGCGCGCTCACGCGCGAAAGGACCAGTTTGGCATCGGGAGGGTTATTCGGCATAGCGTTTGCTGCTTCCGGCGAGCAGGGGCGCCCAGACGACGCGGTTCACGATGAAGACGATGATCAGTATCGCGAGCATACCCGCGACGGCCGCTTGGCTTATGCCGGTGACGTCGGCGCCTTTGATGAAGGCGCCGAATCCGGCGACATCCGAGATGATTTCAGCGCCGATAACCGATTCCCAACCGATGGCGATGCCCACGATCGAGCCCGTGAGCATGGCAGGGTAGGAGAGCGGCGCGAGGTAATAGAGGATGCGGCGGACGCCGTGCGCGCCGAAGATGCTCGCAGCGTCGTTCAGGTCGGTATGTGCGCTCTTGATCGCGGTCAGGACGGAGAAGAGGATAGGCCAGACGATAGAGCTTACCGCGAAGAGGATGATCATCATGTCGGTGAAGCCAAAGAAGTAGATGAAGAGCGGGATGAGGGCGAAGGACGGCAGGTTCTGCAGGATATCGAAGAATGGGAAGAACGCGTCAGCGAACGGGCTCCAGCCGACCACGAGCGCGATGGCGACACCGACCACGAGCGCGATGGCGTAGGCGAGCATGAGGCGATATGTTGTCCGCAGTATGGCGTCGCCGAGCGCAACCCACGAGACGCCGCTGAAGTAACCGGAGGCCGCAAGCAGGAGCGCGGCAGCGAGGATGCCGCCCATGATGAGCCATGTCCGGCGGAAGCGCTGCGTGTGGGTGCGGTGCCACGCTTGGCTCTGCGGTCGTGCGACGCTGCGTATCATGCTTATAGTCTAGCGCGTTTCCGCGCTGCGCTGCGCCTCATGCAGGCATAGCCCGCCGAGCGGCTACTCTTCGCTGCTCTCGAGCCACTGCACGGAGTCCTTTAGCCCGTTGGTGAAGCTCCCGTGCAATTGGGGGAAGAACTGCAAGAGTTCGGCCGAGCTCTTCGTCGCGGTGAGCGTCTCAATCTCCTCTTTCGAATTCACCGGTATGTAGGTGTCGTACATGTAGGAGTCATGCTTGAAGTTGACGTGTTCGTACCATTCATGGAAATACACTTGCCCGCACTCGCGGCATTTGAAGAGGCCTCGTTCGATATGCGCGTCTCGGCTGATCGCTTCGACGAATTCCAGGTCGAGGTCTGCGGGGGTGAGATGCGTCTTCTTCCAAAGCAAGCACTGGGTCGGGTTTTTCATAGGGAATGTAAGGTGGGTGATACGGCTCCAGTATACCCGCATACGCGCCAGTCGGAAATGGCTCGCGTTTGGGACACTGCGCTCCTTCGACCTCGGTACCGTGCTTCGCCCGACGAAGATCGAAGCGGCGGTACCGACGGAGGATGCCCCTGATCGGGAAGATCCCGCTCGATCAGGTCGGGCGGCGGCCCCATCGGATATGGGCCCAGATGCGCTCGTGCAGGTAGTAGAGAAGGGTGCTGTACCCGTCGACGAACACGACGATACCGGCGGAGAAAGCCAGATTATGGGTGAAGAAGAATGCGACGGTGTAATCTACCGCGACGCTTACCACGCGGTAGCTGACGGATTTCGCGATCGAGCGCGGGTGAGTCTCGAGAGGCTTTTGGGGGTTCATGGGCGTGTCATCTTAAAAGCTATATAAATGCCGAGTATGCCGCCGGCCGCGCCGAAGAGCAGCGAAGAGAGCGAAAAGACCGAGGCGCCCCACATGTTCGGGACGAGGCTCCCGATCGTCGATCCGACGAACATGCCGATCCATACCGCTTGCTTCATAGGGCAAGTATACAACGGCGATGCCGGGAAAAAGAAACGACCGCCTTAGGCGGTCGGGAGCATCTGCTCCACAAGGTCAGAGTGCTTCACCATGACGAGCGGCTTCATCGGATACAAGGTGTGCGGATCGGAAAGACGGATGAGGTAGGTGATCCGCCCACCCGAAGTCTCCCGGTTCTCTTCGACGAGCGTAGCGATCCGGGATAAGCGGGGAAGCATGACCGTCGAGACGGATTCGATCGTCCGCTCGCCCTTGAACAGGATCTCGCCGCAATCATGCGTGTACACGCTCCCGGGCCCGACACGTACGTCGATCTGCCCTCGGAGACGCCGGCGTTCGGCCTGTTCGATCTTCTCAAGGAGTGAGCTTTCGGCGTCGTGTTCGAGATCGGGGGTGACCAGCTCCACGCCGCGCGGCAGGACATAGTCCTTCTCCCATATCGTGATAAGGGTCGTACCGTCTCCGGAAACGACGGCGATCCTCGTGTCCGCATCGGGCGGCGAATAGAAGAGGTGATACTGCGGGCCGGCGTTGCCGCGATCCGTCCTCAGTCTCACAGTGAACTCGTTCGAAATCAGGAAAAGAACTTCCTCGGGTGTCATCATGGTCCGACCATACACGCGTGTCCTGCCGTGTTTAGTGATTCTCATCTCGGTCTCCTGAAGGATTGTCTGATACGAACCTACTCCACCGGGGCAGGAAAGTCGAGCCCCTGCGTTCGGGCCGTTTCGGGCGTGGTATGGTATTCCGTATGGACAGCGAACAGGACCCTCCCGAGTACGGCGCCCGTACGAACGCCTTCAAGACGATCATCGACAAGGTGTATATCCACCGCCTGCCGTCCTATGCGAACAGGATATTCTACTCGCTCGGCTTCATGGCGCTCACGTGCCTGCTCCTGCTCGCGCTCTCCGGCATCACGCTCGCCTTCATGGGGCAGACCTGGTGGCTCACAAACCCGCTCGGCATCTACGTCCGCAGCATCCACTTGTGGACGGTGCAGGCGTTCATCGCG
The DNA here is from genome assembly GCA_021813965.1 of bacterium. GTDB lineage: Bacteria > Patescibacteriota > Minisyncoccia > Phycocordibacterales > Phycocordibacteraceae > C7867-001. Next base: position 6,727 of record JAKAJB010000015.1, read on the forward strand.
ATACTCATCCTGCACATCCTCGTCGCTCTTTCGACGAGCAGCTTCCGCGCGCCGCGCAGGATGGTGTGGGTCTTCGGTGCGGTCATGTTCTTCCTTGTGCTCATCCAGACCGAGTTCGGCTACGGTTTGCGCGGTGATTTTTCCTCGCAGTACCGCGCTGTCTCCGGCGCCGACTTCTGGAACGGCTCATACCTCGGTCACTGGCTCAACCCGTTGAGCCAGCTGCAGACCTTTGCATTGCATGTCGCTATCATTCCGCTCACCATACTTTTCATATTCGTCCTGCACTACCTGCTCGAGCACACCTATGGTATCGCGAAGCCCTATCGCAAAGATGTCGCCTACAAGATGGTTGATGCAAACCATACGATACTCTTCATCCGCGGCGGGGCGCTCGTCGCCGGTATCTTTGTGCTGGCATTCTTCTTCCACTCACCGTATGTCCCCGCCGTGCGCATCGCCGATATCGTCGCGCAGGACCCTGCGCTTGTTCAATCGACGCTCTTGCAGGAATTCAATCACACATCAGATACGGCGACCTATCTCGATTCCATCGATCCGTACACGTTTGACACGCGCCAGGTCTTCGTCGTTGTTCCGTATGAGCAGTATCGCGCGGACACGCCGGGCACGGATGCATGGGCAGCGTTCCAGGGCGAGTCCGCTGATGCTCAGCAGGCCGATTTGGCGCAGGCGGGGGAGTACGTCGCTGCGACGAGTACGGAAGCATTCGCGAGCACGACGAACCCGGTAATCGCGATGCTCAACACGCTCATGCCGATGGCCGGGAGCGGGATGTACGAGTCGCTCATCGACCAGGAGAATCCGAGTGCGAACAGTACCTACTCGCTCCGCTTCCTGAACGACATGGACGTGCTCGAAGCGAAGGCGACTTCGCTCGGTTTCAATACTGCCGCATGGGGCATGGCGAAAGATGAGAATGGCCATTCAATCGGATTACCGCCGGGCTCTTGGTGGCTTGCTCCGCTTGGCTTGGTAAACACAGCGTTCAATCTGCTTAGCAACCCAAACGGCGACCGCGATGCGGGCATCATCCTCGGACTATTCATGCTCACGTTCGTTCTCTTCCCGTACATACCCTACGTGAACCGCATCCCTGAACTGTTCAATCTCGGGCCGATCATATGGAAAGCCCCGAAGTCGCCGGAGGAGGAGAAGGGAGCTGAGAGCTAGAGGAAGTAGAGGCTCGCGAAGAGTGCGATTCCGGAGAGGATGGACACGCCCCACGCGACGGCGAATGCGGCCGTGAGCCGCGGGCGTGATCGGAAGTAATTGTCGCCGCGTTTGTAGGCGCGCATCGCTGCGATGAAGAACATCACGAGCGTGGCGAACATGACGAGCGAGAAGATGCCGTGGAATATCGCGAGAGCGGTCTCGTAGGGGCTGTAGACGGCCGCCCCTGCCGAGCTGAGTTCTCGGGAGAGCATGTAGGAGATATTGAAAAGCGTCTCGTAGCCGAGCACGAGGACGGCGAAGAGGGTCGGGAAGACGCCGCTCCGATAGGAGCGCCATATGATGGCGTAGACGGACGCTGTGACGACGAGCTCGGTGCAGAGGGTGATGAGGCTCCATACGGGGATAGGCATATGCACCAAGTATAAACGACGACCGCTTCAGTACGCACCCGGGCAGGGTATACTGTCCTGCGTGGCTGATGTATCCGTATTTACGCATAAGGACTTGCGAGTCCGGGAACACCTCTATTCTCTGGCGCAGGGTGCGGCGCTGCTCGCCTTGGGCTTCATTGCGGACCATTTCGCCGGCCTCTACGCGCTCAGTTACTCCACCCGCGCCACGTCAGTCTATGTCGGGGACATGCTGCTCGATAATCTGCCGGTAGTGAATCTCAACCTGGTCGTCGTCGAGGGCGCACTCTGGGCTATCGCGCTCTCCGCCGTCCTCGTCGCGCTCCATCCGCGCAGGATCCTGTTCACGCTGAAAGCGCTCGGGCTCTTCATCATCATCCGCGCGTTCTTCATATCATTGACGCACATCGGCATCTACCCGGGACAGATCAATCCCGGGGCCGGCATCTTCGATGCGGTGTACTCGTACTTCAATCTGCAGACCGGCTTCTTCTTCTCCGGCCACACCGCGCTCCCGTTCCTCATGGCGCTCGTCTTCTGGGACGAACGCCTCTGGCGATATGTGTACCTGGCTCTCTCGGCCGTCTTCGCCGCTTCGGTCCTCCTCGCGCACGTCCACTACTCCATCGACGTGTTCGCGGCGCCGTTCATGGCGTACGGCATCTTCGAGATCACTCGCAAACTCTTTCCGAGGGATTACGAGCTCCTGCGCGCGACAGAGGCCGCCGACGCGATTTGACACGCGTATATCGGAGTGATTGAATCACGGCGGAGCACCCTTTCTTTCTCTCAACCGCTTCAATCTCTCAGGAGGTGTACGATGAGCGCTATTGTCCATCCGCGCCCTCCGGGGCGGATACGGTTCTTTGCGGCGCTGCAGATGCTCGACCCCAGAGCTTATGAGCGGGTCGAGTTCGCCTATCGCGTTTCGAAGAACGGCAATGCCGGGAAGTTCCGCGAAGACGGCAGCCGCGCCTTTGACCACCCGAAGGCAGCCGCATGGATATATACCCACGAACTGGGCGGGCTGGATCCTCGCATGATCGTGGCCCTCCTGCTTCATGACGAGCTGGAGGACAACTTCCTCATGTCGCCGTTCCGGATCCGCTTGAACTTCGGCAAGTCGTCCGCATATGACGTGCAGGCGGTAACCAAGATCGAGAACGAGACGATTGAAGAGTACCTGGACCGTGTCATCATCCAAGGTCCGTGGGCGATCCTCACGAAGCTGTGCGATCGTCTGCACAATATCCGCACCCTGCACGGCCTGTCTGAAGAGAAGCGCGACCGGCAGCTCGCGCAGACCAGTCGATACCATCTCCCGATTCTCATACCGTCCCTGCGCGCTTACGGCAAGCAGTGGGCGAAATATGCGGATATGATGGAGCAGAAAATACTCGCCGCCATGGCGGAGTATGCGTAAGCGCCGAAAAAGCCCCGAGCCGATGTATCAGGCTCGGGGCGTTTCATTTCTCCGTCTGGGATGTGATCGGAACCATCGAAGACGTGTGGAGTAATTCACGGCATGGTCGCAAATCGTCAGACATAGCAACCCCGTCATCAGGGCGTCTCCTACGTTGCGTGGGGAAACTCACGTAGACCCGTTCATGGCTACATTATATACCTCACGGCTGAAAATGTAAGCGGATATTTGTTCGAGCGCTCGAAATCCTTAGCACGCTCGTGCGCTCGACTTGGCTGCCAGAGTTGGATGCGTTCAGAATGTTGGACTGGCGTGCTATCGAAGCGGAGCTGGGGGTGTTGAGCTTTCTGTACCCTTTTCAAACGATGCGATGAGCACCTTCGGCCGAATACCCTGCGCACGCATAATCATGAGTCGCGTATTGCCGCTTACGAGATGTAGAGCGCCGTCACCTCTCTTCCAGATTATCGGCATCTCCATACTTGCACCACTTGAGAATGCGTCCAGTAGCGAGATTATTGGTGCTACCGACATATAGAGAATCATCCGTGCAGCGGAGGATGCAGGTGAAATACATGCCGACATAATACGGCACCTCGTCGAAGACTCCTCGGCGTCTTCGTCGCTTATGGATTAAAGGCACGCGAAAATAACCACGCGCGTGATTCGCGGGGGCCGAAGGCTCTGAGGAGCGTGGAGCGACGAAGAGCTGCCAGTATTAGATGCGTTCAGAATGTTGAATTGGCGTCAGATAGAGGCAGAACTTGGTATGTTGAGCTTCCTTTACACCTCAAATGTCGTGCAAACGGGGTAATGGTCAGTAAGTGCCGTATCAATAATGCGCACTTCTTTGAGTTTGAGGCCACGGTACACAACGTGGTCGTAGCGTCGTCCTTTGGGAGTCGTCGGCTGGTCGAGTGATAGTTCTTCAAGCCCACCAACGAAAAGGTCGGGCAAGAACTCCGCAAGTCGTACGCCATCCATATTGAAATCGCCCTGCAAGAGAAGGAGTGGCGCGTCAGAGCGAACTTTTTCAATAATGTCGTCCATAACGACAGGTTCCTTCTTAGGGTCAACGCCGAAACGTCTGAACGGAAACATATGGAGCGTCTCGACTGTTAGTGGTTGTCCGATGTCCAAGACGCATCTCGCTATGCCTTTATCGTGCGATATCCATATCTCCCCGTTCGGCTGTTCAACGCGGTATGGCGGATTAGCAAACAGCGTGAACGAATGCTCGGATATAGGAAAGGTGGAGATTATGGCCTGTCCTAGACGCTGGCCTTTCTCGACATGCGAGTCGGCGTATTCATCGTTCACGAAATACTCCAGTCCAAGTGCGTCCGCAATCGCCTTAGCTTGAACATTCTCTTTATTTGCATGTGTCTCCTGCAATGTGATGATGTGCGGTTCGATAGAACGAAGCGTCTCAATGATGTGCTCCATACCGTCGCGGCTATAACTCGCATCAGCAGTCGCGTCACTCTCCGCATCACGGATTTTTCCTCCTCCAATATTCCACTGGACCGTTTTGAGCTGCATTATAGAGGAGTATAACAAAATTGTTATGGTTGCTGGCCGTCTCGTGTCAGAACCGTGGTCGGTCAAGCCCGGGTTAGTCCGTTTGGCTAGTGAGAGCGATTTCTAAACGACGCGTCTCGAGCGCTACTTAAACAAAGCAATGATGCCAACAACCGCGA
>JAKAJB010000016.1 GCA_021813965.1 bacterium
GGTATCCGAAACGGTCTTCGTGCCGACACCGTCAATGATATCGACGAGACCCGCGCCTGTCGCGGAGCCGGACGCGACGAGCGTGACGTCCTGCTGGTACGTCGTATCGAGATTGCCGCTTCCGTCTTCCGCTCGGATGGTGACCGTGACCGGTGCATCAACTGTCCCGCTTACGGGCGGCACGATGACGAACCGCGTCGCCACGATGGGCGCCGCGCTCACGGTGACCGAGTCAGTCGCGTCCGTTATCCCGATCGCGCCGTCAGCAGGAGAACTGTCGGACGCGGTGACTGTCCAGGTGCCCGGGTTCGGATCGAAATACCACATCGCTGCCGACGATTGCCCGTCCGGTATCGTGACCGACGTGATGACGTTCCCGGCGGTCGCGGCGTCGTAGAAAGCAGGCGTGCTCGACCCGACGGAATCACTGGAGAGATAGACGATCGTCCCGCCGGATGTGACAGCATTGCCGAACTGATCCTTGCGCGTCACGGTATAGCCGAGCCGCGTGCCGGCCGTCATATCGCCCGGGTCGTTGAGTGCGAAGGACGCGACCGCTCCGGCCGTCACCTGGTGCGAATCGACAGCGTCGTTGATGCCGATGTTGCCGTCGGGCGACGGCGAATGATCGGACGCGGTGATCGTCCAGGTACCGGGCAGCTCATCGTAGTACCACACGCTCGCGGAGGTCTGCCCGTCCGGTATCGTGACCGACGTGATGACGTTCCCGGCGGTCGCGGCGTCGTAGAATTTCTTATTCGCGCCGGTCGACGAACTATAGAGATAGACGGTGCTCGTCGCGAGCGAACTTGCGTTCCCGTACTGGTCCTCGCGCGCAATCGTGTAGGCCGCGCGCGTCCCCGCCGCCGACGCGGCCGGGTGCGTGAGCGTGAACTGCGCTATCGCGCCGCCGGCGAACGCGACCGATTGCGTCGATGAGACATCGAGGCCGGTGCTCTCGGTGTCTGAAAGCGAGAGGTTCACCGTCTCGGCGACCGTATCCGAGATGTCCTTCGTACCGACACCGTTGATGATGTCGACCCTGCCGCCGCCCGTCGCCGAGCCGGACGCGGTGAGCGTGACGTCGTTCTGATAATTGGTATCGATCGAGCCGTCGGGCTTCTGCGCCTCGACGGTGACGGCAATCGGCGCGTCGACTGTCCCATTTGCAGGCGGAAGGATGACGAACTTCGTCGCGACTGGCATCACCGTGACCGAGTCGGTCGCGTCCGCTATCCCGGTCGCCCCATCCGGCGCCGGCGTCGCATCAGATGCCGTGATGATGTAGGTGCCGGGTGTCTCGTCGTAATACCAGACATCCGCGGTGGAGTGCCCCGAGCCGATATCGATCGAGGTCACGACCGAGCCGCCGAGCGAGTCAGTATAGAATTTCGCCGCGCCACCGGCGGAGGTCGTGTAGAGGTATACGGTCGTCGTCGCGGTGCTCACGGAATTCCCGTACGCGTCCTGCCGGCTCACGGTGTAGCCGAGCCGCGTCCGCGCGTACATGTCGCCCGGGTCGCTGAGTGCAAACGAGGCGACCGCTCCGGCAGCGACCGAGAACGCGGCGGAGGTCCCGGCAGCTGTGCCGCCATGGTCGGTCGCGGTGATGGTTTTGCCGGAACCGGCTCCCGTTACTGTGACCGATTCGGTGCGTATACCGCCCGAGAACGCGCCTGACTGAGTCGGCGCAATAGTGCCGGCAGTCGTCACGAGGTCGACGGTGCCCGCGTAGCCGGTCACGGTGTTGCCGCTCGCATCTTGCGCCGTCATCGTGATGCTGAAGGGCGTGCCGGCGGTCTGGCTGCCGATGGCTGCGAATGAGAAATGGTCGAGTGCGCCGGGATTCACCGTGAACGGAGAGGAGGCCCCGGTCTTGGTGCCGCCGTGGTCGGTCACCGTAATGGTCTTGCCGGTGCCGGCGAGCGACACCGTGACGCTCTCAGTACGGACGCCGCCGACGAAGGCGCCCGACTGGGTCGGCACGATGGTGCCCGCGGTCGTCGCGAGATCGACCGTGCCCGTGTAGCCGGCGAGCGTATTATCGTAGGCATCTTTGGCGGTGATCGTGATACTGAACGGCGTGCCGGCAGTCTGCGTGCCGATAGCGGCTATCGCGAAGTGGTCGAGAACGCCCGAATTGACCATGAACGATCGGTCCACAGGAGTCGCGGCATTGTAGTTGCTATCGCCCGCTTGCGAGGCGCGTATGGTGCACGTGCCCGTCGAGACGAGGTGCACCGTCGCGACTGTCACCGTGCAGACGCCGGTCGTGAGCGACGAGAAGGATACCGGGAGGCCGGACGATGCCGTCGCGCTCACCGCGAAATCGGGATCGCCGAGAGTCTTGTCGGCGAGCGCGCCGAACGTGATCGTCTGATCAGCCTTGTTGATCACGAAGTCCCCTGCCGAAGCGCCCGTGAGAGAGTTGTAGTTGGTCGTATCGTTCGGGACGAAGTTCGCCGTGACCGCATAGGTGCCGGCATTCGTCTGCGTGGCTGCGCCGCCGGTGAGGATGTTGCTCGGGGTGCCGGGCACAGAACCGGCGACCGTCGCGGCATGCGTTGCGCCGTCGTAGGTGACCGGCGAGTTAGTGACCGACAATGTCGGCGTGGCTTTTGTGATCGTCACCGTGCCGCTCCCGCCGGTGAACGTGTAGTTGCCGGCCGTCGTGCCGCCGAGAGCGAGCGTGCCGAACGAGGTGATCGATTGTACGCCTGCATTCGCGCTCGCGAGCGTGCCGCTGCCGGACGCGACCGTCACATCATCGCTGCCGACCTTGTTGGATACGGAAAGGATGCTGTATGCCGCAGTCGCCGTCGTATCGTAGACGCGCGTGCCGGAGAGCACGACCGGCAATGCACTGATCGAGAACGTGTTGCTGACCGCGTTCGTGAGCCCTGTCGCGGATGCGGTGATCGCTTTCCCGGTGCCGGCGGCGCTTACTTTCAAACCGCTGAAGGTCACGGTGCCGTTCCCCGCGCCGGTCCCGATGTCGAGCGCGGTCACGCCCTGGAGCGTGCCGGTGCCGGAAGTAAGCGTGAGCGTCACCGTCTTGCTCACACCCAAACCGCTCGTCGAAGGATTGCCGAACTGGTCTTGCGATACCACGACCGGTTGCGTACTGAGCGCCGAGCCGTAGACCGCCGAGCCGGGCTGCGTCGTGAACGCCAATTTGCTCGCCGCACCGGCGACTTCAGTGAGCGTGCCGAGATTGGTTACGCCGTTGGTGATACCCGACACTGATGCGGTGCCGGTCTTGACGATGTTTCCGGAAGCGAGCGGCGTCCCTGCCGTCGGCCTGACTTGGATGTTGGAGAAGTCGACCTGGCACCGCGTCGTATTACTGCCGCCATCGCGCGCGTTCAAGGTGAAGGTGATCGTACTCGCGGTCGGCGTCGCCGTGGTCGAAGTGAATCTGAAGCACGTCCCCGTCCCGGCATACCGGCTGATCACCGAAGTAACCGTCGCGCCGGTGTTGAACGAGAATCCTGAGGGGGCGTTCAGGATGAATGTGCCGCTGGCCGGGAAATCGCGATACGCTCCTTCCGCGATGGAGGGGCCGGTGAGTGTCGTCCATATCGCGGTACCGTTCGTCGTATTGGTGTCGGCGCTGATCGCTCCTCCGCCGGTCGCCGGCGTAACCGTCACTGCAGCGAATGCGGTGTGGGCACCGCCAAAGATGAAAAGCACTGCAAGGAATGCGGCTGCGTGGAATACCTGTATCCTTACCCTCCCGTTCCCAGCGACCGAATGTCCGGAAGCAGTGCTCATGGCGGTAATAATTATGTTGGTTCTCTCTATACAATATATAGTAGGCATCCTGCTCATCCGGCGATTCCTAGACCACCTGTGGACAGGCGTGGCAAATCCTCGCATGCGATGACGATCGGACGGAGCTGCCAGGCTCGAAGACTTACGAGCGCAGGGACGGAATTGAGGCTAAGACCGAAATCGTTCCCCTTCATTCGGATATAGCCGGCTTATAGGGCGAGCAGTATCAATCTCGCCTATCCGAGATGAGAAAGTGAGTGTGTATAAGGTCTTTGCGGACAATCTATATCTCAAATTCATTTTCTAGCGGGTACCAGAATAATTTTTAATTACTTAGCAATCTTCACGAAAAATTATACCGAAGGTCGATTCAGCTTTTCGCCAAACATTGCCGGGTTATCTTTCGTAAAACGCGCAGTTCGCCCCTTGTCTTCCCCTCACTGGGAACCGCCACGGATAATTCCCTCGCCGTCGCTCAGGAATTTCCTCGGCCCCAGCTCACCGCCTTTCGATTCCCCGTGGGGTCTACAAAAATATAATCACCGCACGCTCCGCGTACGCTTCGTTATTTTTGTGACCTCACGGGGAATCGAACCCCGATTTGATCCGTGAGAGGGATCTGTCCTAGCCGTTAGACGATGAGGCCGTTGACTTCTTTATACCAGACTTTCCGCTCTTGCGCTACCGAAACCGCTTCAGCCCTTCGACTTCCACTTGCGCTCTTGGCGGACGAGACGGGCGGCGTCGGCGGGATTCGCGAGAAGCGCTTTGACGATGTGTTCCGTGCGGATAGACTGCGAACCTTTCACGAGGAGGACGTCGCCCGGGCGCACCAGGTCGGTGAGCGCTTCCGCTGCCGTGCGGGCATTATCGAAGAGCAAGACTTCCCCGTCGCCCTGTGCCATCGCGAAGGCGCGCGAGCGGATGCCCACCGCCGCGACGATGTCCGCCGAACAGCGCGCGAGCGCGCCGATGCGCTCGTGCTCGGTCACCGAGTAGCGGCCGAGCTCGAGCATGTCGCCCAAGACGGCGATGCGGCGGAGCGCATGCGGGAATGCCCGGAGCGTCTCGAGCCCCTGCTCCACCGCGACCGGCGAAGAGTTGTACGAATCATCGATAAGGATCGAGTCATTCTTCCCGAGGAGGATGCGGCCGCGGCCGGCCGGCGGTTCATAGCTCTCAAGCGCCTTGAGCGCATCCTTGAGCGGGATGTCGAAAGCGAGCGCGGTCGCGAGTGCTGCGGCCGCCGGGAATACCTGAGTGCTGCCGACCGAACCTTTCACGACGAGTTCTCCCTTCTTACCGTTCATCGCGACGTCCGCGCGCATGCCGGCGACTCTCCCTCCCTCTTCGTGGAAACCGACGTTCTGCACGCGCACGGCCGCATCCTCGGCCATGCCATAAGAGATGATGCGCGCCGGCGTGCGCATCGCGCTCTCACGCGCATGCGGGTCGTCGGCTGAGATGATAAGCGGCGCAGCCGCGTGGAGCGCGTAGGCCGGCGAGAACTCCTCTTCGCGCACGGCCTCAGGCGAAGCATACGCTTCGACATGCACCGGCACCTCCGGGAGCCGCGTCACGACGACCGCATCGGGCGATACGATGCGCAGGATGCGCGAAAGGTCGCCGGGCCGGTCGGCGCCGACTTCGAGCACGAGCATCTTCGGGTACTGGTTCGGCAGGATAAGGAGGGCGATCGCGCGCTTCATGAGCGAGAACCAGGCGAGCGGATTATCCCACGGATTGTCGACGCCGAGGATGGTAAACGGCACGCCGAAGCCGGTATTGAAACTCTTCTCGCTCTTACGTACGAAGAACCGCGTCGCGAGCACGGCCGCGACCGCATCCTTGGTCGAGGTCTTCCCCACTGAGCCGGTCACCATCACGATGTGCGGCTTGTACCGGCGCACGACCGCGCGGGCAAAGAGGGCGAGAACGAAGACAGTGACGGCTTTGATGATGTTTTTCATGCGGGGGTGCTGGTGGCGAAGCCGCGATCAGGCGGTATCTGGTAATAGTCGATGAGAAAGTGCGTGAGGTCAAGGAAGGTCGTGTCGAGCGTCTCGGACGCGTATTCGACGTGCTGCGGATCATCCGTGTAGAGCAATATGATGAAGCGAGGGCTGTACGAAGGGAAAAAACCCACGAACGAATGGAAGAAACGGTTGGTGTAGTACCCGCCGTGCCCGTCAGTGAGCTGCGCCGTGCCTGTCTTCGCCGCAACCGACATGGTCGGGATGATGGCCCTCCCGTTCTCGAGCTTCGTATCGAACATCTCGGTCATCATCTGCGTCGTCTCGCGCGCAGCAGTCGCCGAGAAGACCCGAGTCGTCTTACTCCAATCGAGCGTGCGCGTGATGCCGGAATCGAGCCGTATCGCGCTCACCAGATGCGGCTCGACCATCCTGCCGCCATTGGCTACCGCGCCGAGCGCGCGGATCATCTGCACGGGCGTGACCGCGATACCTTGTCCGAATGACATGTCATCGAAGTTCACCTGCTGCGTCGTCGCGAGATTGCCGAGGAGCGCATGCCCCTCGTTCGGCAGATCGATGCCGGTCTTCTGCCCGAAGAACGAGGTGAAATAAGAACGAAACTTGTCCTGTCCGAGCTGTGTCGCTACCCAGGAAGCGCCGACGTTGAGCGATTGCAGGATGATCTGCTTCACGCCGATCACGCCCTTCGGTTTGAAATCCCAGTCGCAGATCCTCATCGTGTTGACCGTGATGCAGCCCGGGTCGTCAAAAGTCGATCGTGTGGTGATGGCGCCCGCATCAAGCCCCGACGACATCGTGAGCGGCTTCATAATGGAGCCGAATTCATGCACCTGCTCGACGAGCGGATTCCCGAGGAGCGACGGATCGACATTCTGCAGGTCGTTCGCATCATAATCAGGATAGCTCGCGAGCGCGACGATCGCCCCGGTCGCGGGATCCATGATGATGCCGCCTGACTCTTTGCTCGAATACTGCTGATTCACTGCTGCAAGGTCATGCTCAAGCCGCGCCTGCACATCCGGCTCGATGGTCGTCACGACGGATCCCTCCCGCGCATCCTTCGCGTTCACGAGCAGATTGCCGACATTCGAGAAAAGCTCCGCGAAAAAATTCTTATAAAGAGAATCCCCGGAGCGCGAGAGCGTCGCGTCATATTCCGCTTCCAGGCCGGTCTGACCGGTGAGCGCATCGCCCGAACCGTACGAAACGATACCGATTGATTGTGATGCAAGCGTCCCGCCGGGATAGTAGCGCCATCGTTCACGGAGCACCTGCACGCCGGGGATATTCTCCGCGGCGAGCATCTGTCCGACTGCATCCGGGACGTGTTGCGCGACTTCGACATACACGAGATTCTTCTTCGCGGCCGCGGCGATAAACGCGTCGTGCGATACGGTCGTCGACGCGACAGCAGCTATCGCAGCATACGCCGCTTCCGGATCGGCGAGCGTCTGCGGATTTATTGCGACGAGGAATCCGGTCGCCAGAGTCGCCGCAGAGATATTCGTGCCGTCCTTTCCGGTGAAGTAAATCGACCCGCGATCGAAGAGTCCGCTCCCCCCGGAGGCGAACTGGCGGTCGGCCTTCAACGCATAGTCGCCCCCGTGCACGATTTGTACGAAATAGAGCCGCACTAGGATGAGAAGAGCTGCGAGAACGATAAGCGCGAGCACGAATCTGATGCGAGAACGGAACTGAGCGCGCATAGACTAGCGTAATGCGGTCATACTCGTCGCAGGTACGAATATCTGAGCGATAGGAGCGGCGTATCCGACCGTGCGATAGTCGAGGTCTTGAATGTTCGAGACGCTCGTGAGGTACTGCCCTTCAAGGACCGCCACCGCGGCTTCGTCGTTTTTCACTGATTGCGAGAACTCGACCGTGAGCGCCGCGTAGCTCATGACGACTGCGATGAGGCCGATGTACGAAACCGCCAATACGCCCACCGCGCCGGAAAGGAGCGAGACGATCGAGAACGAAAACGGGAGGCGGAGATTACGCATAGGAAAAGCGGGATTCGCGCGCGCCGATCGAAGCGGCCGGAGCATCCACGGCGCTCTTCTCGAAGACGCGCAATTTCGCGCTGCGTGCCCTGCGGTTCGCGAGCACCTCGGAGCGCGATGGCGCGATCGGCTTCTTCGGCGCGAGCATCCCCTGCCCTGCCGAGACGGCGTCGCGCAAGATGTTCTTCACGATCCGGTCCTCGATACTATGGAACGAGATGACGGCGAGACGGCCCCTTGGTGCGAGCGCAGCGAGCGCAGCGGCGAGCCCTTCGCGCAGACTGCCGATCTCATCATTCGTCGCGATACGGAGCGCTTGGAATGTTTTCGTCGCCGGATGAATCTTCCGCTCGTGATACCAGTGCGGCGTGCCGGCTTTGACGGCGGCGACAAGCGCATCGGTCGTGAGGATGCGCTCCTTGCTCCGCGCCGCGACGATGGCACGGGCGATGCCGCGCGCGAAGCGCTCTTCGCCGTAGATGAAAATGATGTCGGCGAGCTCCGCCTCTGTGGCCGAATTGACGATGTCAGCCGCCGTCTCGCCGCCCTCGCCGTACGTCATGATGAGCGGCTCGTCCGATTGGAACGAGAAGCCGCGCAGCGAAGCGATCTGGTAGCCGCTCCACCCGAGATCGTAGAGCATCTTGTCGACCCGCCCGATGCCGAGGCGTTCGAGTATGTGCGCGAGGTTACGGAAATTATCATTCACCAGGTGCGCTACCGGGCGATTCGGCCGACGGTCGAGCGCATAGGCCGCGCGGGCGCGCTCGACGGCGGCAGGGTCGGCATCGATACCGATGATGATGCCGCCCTCGCCGAGCGCGGCGCAGAGCGCCGCGAAGTGTCCCGCGCCGCCGAGCGTCGCGTCGACGACCGTGTCGCTCGGCTGTACGTCGAGCGCTTTGAGCACCTCATCCATAAGCACGCTGTCGTGACGGGCTTCCATATCAGTTCGTATCACCCAGCTTTTCAGCGAAAGCGTCCGCATCGCGTTCGATCTCGGCGGTGTACTTCTTCCACGCCGTCTCGTCCCAGATCTCGACGCGATCCGCGACGCCGGCGATGACAGTCTTGCTTTTGAGGCCGGCGAAATGCTTCAGATGGTCGGGGATGAGTACGCGCCCGGCAGCGTCGACTTCCGCCTCCATCGCACCGGCGAGGAACAGACGTGCCAGACCGCGCGCTGCCGCCGTGCCGCCCGCATGTACCGCCCGGCTCTCCGCCTCCTTCTTCCATGCCGATTTCGGGTAGACCGAAAGACAATGATCAAGGCCGCGCGTGAGTACCACGGCGCGGCCGAGATCCTTCCGGAACTTAGCCGGGAGTGAAACGCGATTCTTAGGATCGAGCGTGTGCAGGTATTCGCCGATGAACATTGTGTAAATAAGCAGTCCGACGCGGAAACAGGCCACCACTCCCGTTTTCCACTTCATCCCACTAGTAGCTCATTCTACACCACTCTTCCCCACTTCTCGGTCTTAGGTTATCCACATATGCAAAACGGCGCGGCCAAAGGCCGCGCCGTTTTCCTAGGACACCCGCTAGCGCGGGCGCATCAAGGGGAATATCTGCCCTTCGCGTATGGAAACGCCTTCGAGGAAGCTGAAGAGCCGTTCGGACACGCCGAAACCGAAGGCCGGCGGCATGCCGTACTCGAGCGCCTCGACAAACTCCGCATCGGGCATCTGTGCCTCTTCGTCGCCGGCTTCGCGCAGCTTTTGCTGGCGTCCGAAGCGTTCTTCCTGGTCGATCGGATCATTGAGTTCACTGAAGCCTTTCCCGATCTCGCTCCCGGCCATCATGACCTGGAAGCGCTCGACGACACGCGGGTCCTTCTCGCTCTTCTTCGCGAGCGGCTCAAGGTATACCGGCACATTGATGAGGAAGCCGGGGCCCGCGACGGTCTTGCGGATCTGCTTCCAGGCGATGTCGACGAGCCGCCCGATGCCGGCGCCCTTCTCGAACGGGATATCCCGTTTCTTGAGCGCCGATGCCCAGTCGGCACGTTCATCGAGCGGATCGAGGTCGTACTCCTCCTGCATCAACGCGCAGTAGTCATACGTCTGCCACTCCTTATCCAGATCGATATCGAACCCTTTGATCGAAAAGGCACGCGTGCCGTACACCCGGTCGGCGATGGTGCGATAGAGATCGGTGATCATGCGCATCCCCGCTTCGTAATCGCTCCACGCCTCATAGAATTCGAGCTGCGTATAATCCTGCGCATGTTCGGCCGACATACCCTCGTTGCGGAAGATGCGACCGATCTCGAACACTTTCGGAAGGCCGGCGATAAGCAAGCGCTTCTGCCAGAGCTCGCCGGCGCTGATGCGCAGGTACACGTCCATATCGAGCGCGTTGTGATGCGTCACGAACGGGCGCGCTTCGGCGCCGCCGGTCGTCGTCTCAAGGACCGGCGTCTCGACCTCGATGAAATCGCGTTCGAGGAGATACGAGCGGATGACGTTCCAGAACTTCGACCGGCGCTTGATGCGCTCGGCGAGGTCCTTCGTGAGCAGGATGTCGAGATAGCGCTTGCGGAAGCGCTCGTCCTCGTCTTTGATGCCGAACCACTCGTCGGGGAGCGGCAGAAGCGACTTCGCGAGCATGCGCCATCCGGTCGCGTCCAGGGACGGCATGCCGCGTTTGGTCGTGAAGGCCATGCCGGATACCTCGATGATGTCGCCGGTGTCCACGGCCCTAGCGAACAGGTCGTACGCCGCCTCACCGAGCTTCTCCCGCTGCACGAAACACTGTCCTTTCACGCCGTCGAAGAGATCGACGAAGAGCGATCCGCCGTGCTCGCGCATCGCGAGCACGCGTCCGGCTATCGTAACCTGTTCATTGTTCGCTTCAAGCGTCCCGTGATTCTCGAGGAAATCGTCGATGGCATGCGTGCGGAGCGTGCGGGCCGGATATGCCGCCATGCCCGCCTCTTCCAAGCGATCGATCTTCGCGAGCCGTTCATTGCGGATATCTTCGAGAGCCATTGGGAGCTACTATAACAGAAAACCGCCCGACTCGCGTCGGACGGCCT
>JAKAJB010000017.1 GCA_021813965.1 bacterium
AGCTTGGCGGGAGTAACGACATCTCGAATCTCTTTCCAGAATCATATTCGATCCAGTACAACGCGCACGTGAAGGACTCGTTTGAGAACTATCTGCATAGTCAGATATGCAGTAACAAGCTACCCGTAGCCGTCGCTCAGACAGAGATTGCAACCGACTGGCTCAAGTACTATCTCGCCTGGAAGAATGGCACGGATGTTCCTCCGCCAGCACCTCAAGTCGCTCCGACGCCTACGCCAGCAACGACTCAGGCAAGCAATACTTCAAGCGCGGCATACTACACATCTTCATATGGATCCTCGAAGTACTACTATCCCGCCGCGTGCACAGCTTGGCAGAGTCTGAGTAGCAAGTATCTCGTATCGTTCTCGACGCTCTCGGATCTTCTCGCCAAGTATCCGAGTCGAACGCTCGCCCCCGGATGCTAGCGGTTACTGCGGCAAATCGCTCCACGGATCATTCATGTCGCCTTGTCGGTGACGCGTCATTTCCTGAGCTCGTTTCTCCCTCTCTTCATTCGCGCGATGAAATTCTTCGGCTGTCTTGTTAGCATCAATGACTTCGAAGCGCACCGTCTGAATAGGTGCTATGCCTTTTGCCACTGGCGCTGGTTTGCGCGGTTTGTAGTAGCGTTTTGAATTCGCTTCGAGCACCATCCTAATCGCGCCAAGAACTTCCTTATCAACCAGCTTCACCAGCTTGCTTTCGGCGTGGTCGACGAGCGTTTCGCGACCACGTTTCAGCGAGCAATCATACTTTTTCTTGAAGTCAGCATCGTCCTCGATCCAGCGATAGATGGTCGCCTTGCTGATACCGGCACGCTTGCACACCACCGACACGATTGGCAGGTTCTCGAGTTCATCGAGAAATTTCTGTTTGTCATTAGGCGGCACCATGGATTTTAACGGCCTTCTTCCCAGTCCCCATTTCCCAACGGCGCTTGATCACTTCTGCGTACACGGGACTTTTTTCCATGAGATAGCAACGGCGATGCATCTTGATGGATGCGATAAGCGTCGACCCGCTCCCGCCGAATGGTTCCACAATCAGGTCATCGCGCTTCGTGAGCACCTTCACGTACGGGATAAGGATCTCAAGCGGCTTGGTGCCGAAGATGATGCCTTGGCCTGAGGACTGAAGGTCGGCCGCCTTGTATTCGATGAAGTCGGTCGGTTGGATCTTCTTTCCTTTCTCGTATCCCTCCCAATGCGGCTTGCCCGAGATGGCATAGAGTGCCGCTTCGTACTCGTTGTCGAGAAGCTCGCCTTCGCTATCGAGGTTCAGTTTCTCTGCATCCTCATTCGACGAGCCGACCATCGCGATGTCGTGTTTGCTGAAAAGCTTGTACTTCCCAGCGTACCCCTGATTGCGATTCGGGAGATGCCACACGAGCATATTCTTCACCTTCCAGTATTTCTCCATCTCGCCCCAAATGGTGCGGATGTTCTTCCAGTTCTCATACACGACGATGTGGAAGTCCGGCTTAGCGATCTTCGAGACGTTTCCCATCCAGAGTTCGGTGAAGTTGTCGGGCAGGGAATCGGTTTCAAGATAGCGCCGGTCCCGCTTCGCGCCGAAGCCGGTCACGGCCTCGCCGTTCTTTTTCTTCTTGCCGTGAAGATAGTCGAGAATATATGGGGGATCGGTGAAGCACATGTCGGCACGCGCATCACCCATGAGTGTGAGCATGTCGGCTTCGACTGTGGAGTCGCCGCACATGAGGCGCGATCCGTCGATTTCATAGATGTCGCCCTTCTGCACTTTGATCTCGGTGATGTCGAGCTTTTCGAGTTCCTCCTTGAGATTGAATTCCTCAGGATTATCCTCGGCATGGAAGATGTCGTCGAGGTCTTCGCTTGAGAAGCCGACCTCCGTGAGGAGGGAAGCGTCGAATTCCTTGAGGAGCTCGAAGTCCCATTCGCCGACTGCCTTATTGAGCCGAAGGCAGAGATCGCGTTCTTTCTCGAGATCAGGGATGGTGAGGTACACGACAGGTATTTCTTCGTGGCCCATGTCCTTCAGCACTTCATACCGAAGATTGCCGCCGATGATAATACCTTCGCGCCCGGGCGCATTGTTCACCAGAATCGGATCGGCGACACCATGGCGCTCGATGCTCTCGCGCACCGGCTTCTTCGTGGTTTCGTCGATGATGCGCGGATTGTATTCCGCGTGACGGAGGGAAGTAATAGGCACATATACGATGTTGAGTTTGTTTTCCATAACAGTTTTCGTTACGGCAACGCAAAACGCCCAGGCATTTACCCGACCGATTGGTTAGGTAGATGCCTGGGCGTTCCAGACGTCGCACTTGGTTAATATCTAACGGAGCTTCTGCTTTCTATTATACACCCGCTTCAAAAACTACAATAGCGTCGTCAATCGTGGTGCCGCCATCGATGGCGGCAATCTTGTGGCGCATACCGCAATCAGGGCACGTGACGCCGAGAACAGTCAGGATACCTTCTGGCTCTATGAGTTGATGCCGTTCGTCCACGCTATGGTGCAGTCCTTTCAACTTTTCTTTTGCTAGAAAGTCGATCTTGTTATCCGTTACGTTTTTTACATACAACACCGTTCCACAATCGCAGATGCCGTCACGGAATACGATCTCACGACCGTCAACAATGCGTTTGTACAAATCAGTCCGTGATCGAGCTTTTGAAGCCATAGTCTCATTATAGGCCGTCTGGTTAATAGAACAAAAAGCGAAGCCGCCCAGTGCGGCGGCTTCGCGAAAGACTGATTCGAGTTGGTTACTTACTCTTCGTGCCGCGCCCGCGGTTCGAGAGAGCTGAACCAGCGATGCGGCGAGTGGTGTGGCTTGAGCGGCCGTCGGTCAGAGCGCGAGCGGCTGCGGAAGCGACACCGCGATGGGTACGAATAGAATTGCGTGCCATGTTGCTGTCGGGGTAGAGCGTTTTTCACATCCCCACCCTTGGTTACCCCGGGATACTGCTATATTGGAATAGTGCTCCAGAGCCTTGCTTGATTTGGGTCGACCGGCACCACACAGGATGCCTACCCAGAGGCAAGGAGAATAATTTTCCTTGGAACGTCGTCCGAATGGGCGACGTTCCTTTCATATTTTACTTTCTATCGATGTCGTTGTCCTATGTGGACAGCATTACTCTGAAACATTTTTTAGATATTTCAATATCTCGTTCCGAGATCAGTGGGGTGTGTCTCATTTGTCTCATTTTCAGTACAGTACCGCCGCCCTAGTTGGCCGATCTAAGGCGAGCGAAAACCCTTCAAATCATTGGAAGGCGACCCATACCGGCCCCCGTCGACTAAGGGGGAAGGAAGGCCCCCTAAAAACCTTTGAACTCCCTATGGGTGCGGGTACAGTACCGACACGGGCAACAGACTAGTGCGACCCATATCAGAGACCGTTACGCGTCAAAATTGGTTCAAGACCGGCGCGGGTGTCGAGCTATAAAAGCGCATATCTGTGTGAGGTCACACAGATATGCGCTTTTATAGCTTCAACAACGCTCACCATCCTTTCGATCCAGCCGCCGACCATAGTCTCGTATCCGCAGAAACTCAGTGCGAGCCAATCATTCCAGGTGGCCGGTACCACCTATCCGGATGCGGTTGTTACCTTGGATCTCACAGACGCGAATAATGCCGCCAACGAGCAGTCCGTGACCGCTGACGCTTCCGGAAACTTCTCGCTTGATTGGACCGGTACCCTCGTGCCTGGAACCTATACCTTCACCGTGACCGCAAAGGATACGAGCGGTGCAACCTCACTCCCTACCAGTCCTCGCACCTTCATCGTGACCGGTTCCCCGTTTGCTGCGTGGGGGAGCACCATCATGAGTTACCTGCTGCTCGCCTTCGCAATCATCGCCGGCCTCGCGCTCGTGCTCGGTACGGGGTACATACTCTGGTATCGTCTTGGCCGGTTGCGACGCCGACTCAAGAAGATGACCATTCATTCCGGCCGTAATGCACAGCGCGATTTCGAGCGCATCATGGACGACTTGCACGCGCTTGCCGTCCTCCTGCATCGTGCGAGGCAGAACCGCAAGCTCACCGAGGAGGAGGAGACCGTCTTGGAGACGCTGAAGCGAGACCTTATGAAAATGGAGGAGGACGTTCTCTCGCGACTTGAACAAATAGACGACGAGGCAGAACGATAAAGAAATGAGCAAGCGTTGATGACTGTGTCGTGGCTACCCGGCCACCGCCTGAATGGTCACGTCGGCGGACTGCTGGGTATAGCATGAGGTGGCAGTCGGAGTCGTAAGGCGCAGATCGAAGGTCTGCGTGCCGTTGGCAGCAACGCCCGTGACCATGGTCTGATAGCTCGTCGTCAGGGCTGTCCACGAACTGCCGCCATTGGTTGAGAACTCCTGCTTATATTGGTCAGTGCCGGTCGTCCCGGCAAGCGTCCACGGACAGGCCGTGTTCTGTCCTTCGATGTTAAATGCCTCGCTCCCGGTGCCATCGTTCTTGATGGTCTGGGTGTAGGCCGGGACGGTACTTGAACTTACCCCTGCCGCAAGCGTCCCATACGATATTGTCCCGCTGGAGGTAACGGTGATGGAAATAACCGTACACGCCGATGTAGTAAACGTCTGGATCGAGCCTAACCCGTCACCGGCTGAGTTCGTGGCATATGCACGATAGTAGTACGTAGTGTTGCAGGTGAGCCCGGTGAGCGGCGAGGGATTGGTGTTGAAGGCGCCCGTGCCGAAAGAGCCGGTGTCGTTCGTGGTCGTCGCGGTAGTGCCGCCCGAAAGCGCCGAATTGGTGCCCCACGCAAAGCCGCGGACCGTGGCGTTCGCTCCGCCGGTTGCCGTGATGTTCCCGTTCAGGACAGCGCTTATATCAGTCACCGAGGAAGCGGCCGAGGTAGTAACGGTTGGCGGGACGATTATCGTATACACGTCGCTGATCGCGCTGTCGCTGATGTAGTTCGTCTTGCAGCCGATAGCGTTCACCGTTGTCGTAAGCGAGACGTTAAATGCGCCGGAATATGCCGTAGATGAACAGCTGACCGCACTGCCGTCGGTCGTGTAGTGAGCCGTCGCTCCCGTCGTATTGGCGATATTGAGCGTCACGCTCTGCGTGCCGGAATACGTCCCCGCCCCCGGGGAGCTCGTGATCGCTCCTACGGTGAGCGTGAATGCGCTGCTCGCCGCAACCGCGCTATTGGTAGCGCCGGCTATCGTTCCGATCGCCTTCAGAACGGTACCTGTCACCGTTACCGGCACCGCCCCTGAATAAGTCTGCGTCGTGCCGCCGGAGCACGTACCGGCGGTGGGCGCTGTCGGGGTCGTACCGTCCGTCGTGTAGCAGATCGCCGCACCGGTGAACGCATCCGATATCGTGCTGCTGGTGTCATTAGCAAAGCTGCCGCCGTTGGTGCCGAAAGTCGGCGTGTCCACGGTGATGGTATATGCCGAACTGGCGACGGAACTGCTGCTGTCGTGACTTTTGGTACCGATGGCTTTGATGGTTTCGCTACTGCTAATCGTTATCGCCGATGAATAGGTCTGCGTCGTACCTCCGGAGCACGTACCGGCGGTGGGCGCTGTCGGGGTCGTACCGTCCGTCGTGTAGCAGATCGTCGCACCTCCGGTCGAATCCGTAATCGTGGTCGTCTGGATGCCGGTGTACGAGCCGGCGGCAAGCGTGATCACGGGTTTCGCTACCGTCGCTGCGTACGCTATCGGGATTCGGGGCGGAAAATCGTAAATCTGTGGCCAACCGGAAAAGACCCAGCCAAAGGCCACAATCATTATCAAGACAGATTTTGATATCTTTCTTGGCATCGTGAGGATATGTGTATCATAACAAAAATTACAGGTTCTCTTAAAGAAAGACGATATCGAAGTTATCAAAACTCCGAGGGTCTCGGGACGTTCCGGACTCCTAGAGCCATCGCGTCGTCCATTGAGCTGTCGGAACTTATTAAAGTGGTGTGGACGCATCATCGGCAGTGCTGTAATCCCGTATGATGCGGCGCTCGCATTTGTGCCCGCGCCGGGCGCGTGATATGGTTCGAATGCCTAAGTAATTCATATATACGTATGCGCGTACGATTCACGACGGTCCTGACCTATCTCACGAAGCCTGCTATCGCCATCGGCGGTGCGGTTCTTATTGCTGCCGGAGCTATCGGATTCGCCTTCACGGCCGGTCCGGTCGCGCCGTCGGGACAGTATACGGCGGCTGTCATGGCGCCGATTACGGCACAGGGCGGTGCGAGCTCGGAACTCTCTTTCCAGGTGCCGGGGCAGATCGTCTCTATCCCCGTCAGCATCGGAGAAAAGGTGAGTGAGGGGGCGACGCTCGCCGCGCTCGACCAGTCATCGCTTCTCGCGACGCGCGCCGGTGCTGCGGCGAACCTCGAAGCGGCGCAAGCGCAACTCGCCGCGCTTCAAGCCGGGACGCGTCCCGAGCAGCTCGCCATCGACCAGACAGCCGTCATACAGGCGACGAGCGCGCTCACCGACGCGCTCACGGCCGCGTACACGAATGCCGACGATGCGATACACGCGAAAGCCGATCAGATGTTCACCAACCCGCGGAACGCGGGAGCGGAGCTCACGCTCCTCGTGCCGGATGCAACACTCGTGGCCCGAGTCCAGACTGAGCGCGTCGCACTTGAGCCGATACTCGCGTCATGGAGCACCGCGCTCGTCTCCGCGCCAAGCGACCCGGCAAGCATGACGGCATCGTCTGAAACGGACGTGAAAACGGTCACCGCGTTCCTCAACGATCTCACGGCCGCTCTGGCCGAGGCGCAGCCGAGCGGCTCCGTCACGGCCGCGACGATTTCCGGCTATCAGACGAGCGTGAACGCCGGCCGATTGAATATGATCGCAGCGCTCTCCGGTCTCGTCACGGCCGATACGGCATACAAAGCGGCGCAGGGCGCGCTCACGCTCGCGCAGGCGGGGGCGACGCAGAACGACATCGACGCGCAGAAAGCGGCCGTCGATGCGGCGCAGGCGGCGCTCCGCGGCGTGGACGTGACGCTCCGCGAGTCGGTGCTCACCGCGCCGTTCGCCGGCACGGTTACGGCGATGAATGCGCATCTCGGCCAGACGGCCGTCCCCGGGCAGCCGCTCGTCTCGATCGAGTCGTCTGGCGGGAGCAAGGCGAGCGCGCTCGTCGTACCGTCAAGCAGCGTCATCACCGACGGCGCTCAGGCGTTCGTCTTCGTGAAGAGCAGCGGCGCGACGCCGACGAAGACGCCGGTCGCGACCGGCCTCGTGAGCGGAAGCGGTATGACGGAAATCGTCTCGGGGCTCAGTGCGGGGCAGGAGGTGCTTACGTTCGGTACCGATAGCAAATAACACAGTCATATGACTTCAACTCGAAAACGACTCTTCTCCATCATCGGCACCGCGCTGCTCATCATCGCTGCCGGCGTAATCGCCGCATATCTCATCATCACGAGCGGCCGCGTGTCCATCGACACGGCGAGCATCCAAGCACCGCTCATCAATCTGACGTCCGCGGCACCCGGCCGCCTCGACGCGCTCTATGTGCAGGCGGGCGATACGGTCACCGCGAACGAGCCGGTGGCGTCAGTGGGGACACAGACCATCACGAGCAAAGTCGCCGGCCTCGTCGTGTCGGTAGACGATACGGTCGGCGCGCAGGTCAGCGCCGCGACGCCTGTCGTCACCATGATCGACCCGTCGCAGCTGCGCGTGGTCGGGCGCATCGACGAGAACAAGGGCCTCGCGCAGATCAAGGTCGGCGACCCGATCACCTTCACGGTCGATGCGTTCGGCGGGCAGCAGTTCACCGGCGTCATCGATGAGATCGCGCCGACCAGCGACCAATCCGGCATCGTTTTCAATATCTCCGATCAGCGCCAGATCCAGCAGTTCGACGTGAAGGCGCGGTTCGATACGAGCGCGTACGCACAGCTGAAGAACGGCATGTCGGCCCGCATGACGATCTACACGCGCTAACCCGCGCTTCTCATGGAGGCCACTCTAGGACAGAAAGCGGCCCATCGGCTCACCGGGCACCCGTGGCTCGTGCTCGTCACGGTGATGGTCGGCACGCTCCTCATCGGG
The DNA here is from genome assembly GCA_021813965.1 of bacterium. Classification (GTDB taxonomy): domain Bacteria; phylum Patescibacteriota; class Minisyncoccia; order Phycocordibacterales; family Phycocordibacteraceae; genus C7867-001. Next base: position 8,055 of record JAKAJB010000017.1, read on the forward strand.
CTCGATCGCACGGTCGTGAACCTCGCTATGCCGAAAATCATGGGCGATTTCGGCATCACGGTCTCCACGGCGGCCTGGATCGCGACCGCCTACATCATCAGCAACGCCATCTTCGTGCCGGTCTTCGGCAAGCTCGGCGACCTCTTCGGCAATCGCGTCATCTATCTCTGGAGCTTCGTCGGCTTCATCGTCGTCTCGGTGCTCGCCGGGCTCGCCTGGGACTTCAGCTCGCTCGTCGTGTTCCGCGTGCTCCAGGGGCTCGTCGGTGCGGCCGTGTATCCGACCGCGATGTCGCTCATCGCCAAGTCATTCATCGAGCCGAAAGCGCGCGCGCAGGCGCTCGGCATCTGGTCGTCGTCGTTCGCTATTTCCGCGGTCATCGGCCCGTTGCTCGGCGGCTATGTCATCGATAATCTCTCCTGGCGCTGGATCTTCTTCATCAATCTGCCGATCGGCATCGCGGGTCTCATCATGACGCTCCTCTTCCTGCCGAAGGACCAGCCCGGGGAGCGGGGGACGTTCGACTGGTTCGGCGCAGTGCTCCTCTCGGGCGCCATCACGAGCCTCGTGCTCGTAGTCGATCGCGGTCAGGACTGGGGCTGGCTCTCGAGCGCGAGCGTCCTCTGCTACGCTCTCACGCTCGTCTTCGGCTACATGGTCTACCGATGGGAGACGCGGCATACGCATCCCATCATCGATTTCAAATTCTTCCACAATCCGGTCATCGTCTCGGTGCTCGCCGTCTCATTCATATCCTTCGGCGGCATGATGGGCGCGATGCTCCTCTTGCCGGTCTTCGCGCAGACCTTCCTCCACTACACCGCGACGCAGAGCGGGTACCTCTTCGTGCCGATGGCGCTCGCATTGCCTGTCTTCGCACCCTTGGGCGCGCGGCTCGCCATCGCCTTTCATCCGCGGTACACGGTCTCGTTCGGTATGGCGCTCTCCGCCCTCGGCTTGTTCATGCTCATGCACCTCGACCCGACGATGACCTCGTATGACTTCGTCCTGCCGCTCGTACTCTTCGGCGCGGGCCTCGGGCTCGGCATGGCGCCCTTGACGAATGCTGCGACGACTGCGGTCCCGCTGCATGAGGTGGGCATGTCCTCCGGCCTCTTGAACCTTACGCGCAACATCGGCGGCGCCTTCGGCATCGCCATCTTCAGCACCATCCTCGCGAATGCCACGAATGCGAATGTGCTCATGGTCGCGCAGAGTTCGCACATCCGGAGTTCCGCGCCGACCATCCTCGCCGAGGGCGCGCAGCTCATCATCATGAAAGCCGAGATCCTCTCCTATGGCACCGTCTTCGGCTTCGCGGCGGCATCGATGCTCATCGGCGCACTCATCGCGCTCTTCTTCCTGAAGGTGTCTATCACCGGCGCGGAAGATATCCCTCCGGAGCTCCTCGCTGAGGCCGCTGCAGGTGGATAATGGACGTATGACATCCGCCACCAAAAAAACGCCGCACGCCGCCCGCGACATCGCACAAGCCATCTCGCTCTTCTTCGCGGTGCGCGGCATCATGCGCACTAAGTTCGCGCAGGGAAAGAAGCTCGACCCCTCCACCTGGCTGCGCATCGAGACGATGAAGTTCATCATGGACCATGATGCGCCGAAGATGAAGGACGTCGCCGACTATCTCTCGATCACCGCGCCCTCGGCGACCTCGCTCGTCGGCGGGCTCGTGAAGAGCGGCTTCGTGGCCTACGCTGCCGACACGAGCGACCGCCGCACCTCGCGGCTCGTGCTCACTGCGAAAGGGAAGGCCGAGCTCAAGTCGGCCATGACTCGCGGCACCAAGCACCTGCGCAGCCTCTTCGCCGTCCTTTCCGACAAAGAGCTTGCCGCCTTCTCCGCCGCCCTTGCCCGCATCAAGGGGACGCCGCACGATTGACGAGTTTTATATTTCTCTGATACGTGTGCAGAACACGAAAAAGCCGCGACGGATGTCGCGGCTTTTGCGTGCGTGCCGGGGCGATTCATTTCGCCGCGCCCCACTTCCAGTTGTTGATTTCCGGCATATCGTCGCCGTGCTCGTCGATGTAGTTCTTATGCTCGATGAGCTTGTCGTGCATCATCTGCTTCAGGTAGGCGCCCTTCGCGCCGAGCTGCGGCAGGCGGTCGATGACGTCCTCTACCAAGTGGAAGCGGTCTATCTTGTTCTGCACGCGCATGTCGAAACGCGTGGTGATCGTCCCCTCCTCGACGTAACCGCGGACATGGATGGCCCGGTTGGTGCGCGCATAGGTGAGGCGATGGACGAGCCACGGGTAGCCGTGGAAGTTGAAGACGATCGGCTTGTCTTTGGTGAAAAGGGAATCGTAGTCCTCGTGGGTGAGCCCGTGCGGGTGCTCGGAGTGCGGCTGCAGCTTCATGAGATCGACGACATTCACCACGCGGATCTTCAGCTCGGGCAAGTGCTCGCGGAGTATCGAGACGGCCGCGAGGCTCTCGAGCGTGGGCGTGTCGCCGCAGGAGGCCATGACGACGTCCGGTTCGCCGCCCTGGTCGTTGCTGGCCCACTGCCAGATGCTGATGCCCTCGGTGCAGTGCACGACG
>JAKAJB010000018.1 GCA_021813965.1 bacterium
TCAGAAGCGCGATATGTCAGAGTCACCTTGTTCCGGACGGTGAAGTTCGTGTCGCCGGGGATTGTCCCGAGCATCGGGAGTCGCTGTGTTTCTATCAAGAGCGACACATTGCTCAAGACATTTCCGCTCTCGTGGTGATGAGGAGTCGTCCCGAACTGGATATACTGTTCGTCTACGTTCATCCCTATCTCCGAGAAGTTCCCGTCGATGCCCCGGAATTGAGGCGGCGGACGGTTGTCCTTCATTCCGGCCGCGAGTGACGATATCGAGACGAGTGCGATGGCGATGAGTAGCAAAGAACGAATCTTTTTCATGGTCGCCTCCTTTGTAGTTGGTGCCGTGAGGGATGTGGCCCCTTTCTTGTCCTGAGGCATAGTCTAACATCGCTCAAACGCGCCGGCGCAGGGGCCAAGGGACAACAAAAAAAGCGGCCGCGCGAAGCGCGGCCGCTACTTCTCCCCTTTCAGAATTATCTTCTCATCGAACCCTCCCCGTTCCTTGAGCTTCTTCAAACGTAGTTCCTCGACACCTCGGTACTCGGGCAATTTCCGGAGCGCCTCAATGACCTCTAAGACATCCGCCAACTCTCCAGGGTCGCCGGCCTCAGTGAATTCATTGACCTCTTCGGATAGTTTCTTAATCAATTCCCCCCGATACTCTTCAGGCGAAGCAATCCGTTTCTCATAGGAGACACCTCTCCCGTCCAGAATTTCGGGGATCTTGTCCCTCACTAGCTTGTTGTAGCTTTTCACAAGACAAGTATACTCTACTGCATATGGATACCAATGAAATCAGCAACAAGTTCTTCTTACCAGCAGCAGTCATCGTCGCAGGGCTTTTTATCGCGGGTGCAGTTATCTGGAGCGGTTCGCACCCGGCACAGGCGCCAGGCACGACCGGTCCAGGTGCCGCTCCGACCATCGCGGTCAATATCAAAGACGTGAAGACCGACGGCGATCCGTTTATCGGTAAAGCCGATGCACCGGTCACGATTGCGGAGTGGTCGGACTACCAGTGCCCGTATTGCAAAGAGTTCGAGATAACGACCTTGCCGCAGATCATCCAGAATTACGTGAATGAAGGGAAGGTCAAGGTCGTCTTCAAAGATTTCCCCTTCCTCGGACCAGACTCGATGGTGGATGCGGAATATGCGCGTGCAGTATGGACGCTCTACCCGGCACAGTTCGGCGCATGGCGCACAACGCTCTTCACACAAGAGCCGCAAGAAAATAGCATGGATGCCGCTGCCAATCTGGCCTTCGTCCTTAAAGTGACCGGTTCTGTAAAAGGTATCGACGTGAATAAGATCAAAGCCGATGTTACAGCAAATCAGGCCGCTTACGACACGGCAATAAACGCGGACAAAACGGAGGCCGCGAATTTCGGCATCCAAGCGACACCGTCATTTGTCATCGGCACGCAGATGATCGCCGGGGCGTACCCGTACGCGACGTTCCAGGCGGCTATCGATGCAGTGTCGAAGTAGCACGGGAGGAAGAAGCGCCACAAAGCGCGACCGGCTTCGCCGGTCGCGCTTTGGTGTATGATAGTGGCATGGTGATTCTCGCTTTCGCTTTCGCCGCTTCGGTCGCCACCTTCATCGGCGGGCTCTTCGCGCTCCGCTTCCGCGACAAATTGCATCTCATACTCGGCTTCTCCGCCGGTGCTGTCGCCGGCGTCGCTCTCTTCGACCTCTTGCCGGAAGCGATCAGCCTCGGCGCGCGCTACCACAGCGCCTCGACGGTCGCGCTCTTTATCGCACTCGGATTCTTCGGCTATCTCATCCTCGACCGGCTCATCCTGTTGCACACGCATGAAGAGGACGACGAAGCTAACGCGCCGCGCGGATTCTTCGGCGCGCTCACGCTTTCGACCCACAGCTTCCTTGATGGCGTCGCTATCGGCATCGGCTTTCAGACGTCGGCGGCGATCGGCATCGTCGTCACAGCTGCCGTGCTTACGCACGATTTCTCAGACGGCATCAATACCGTGAATCTCGTCTTGCGCAACGGCGGCAGCTGGAAAGCCAGCTTCCGCTGGCTCTTGGCGGACGCAGTCGCGCCGCTCCTCGGCGCAACCTCGACCCTGTTCTTCCGCATCTCCGACGCCTATATCGGCCTCGTACTTGCGCTCTTCGTCGGTACCTTCCTCTATCTCTCGGCGAGCGATCTCATTCCGGAGAGCCACCATCGGCATCCACGCGCGCTCACGACCGTCATGACGCTCCTCGGCGCGCTTACGCTCTACATCGTCGTGCATCTGGCCGTATAAAAAGTCAGAGCGGCCTTCTATGGAAGGCCGCGTGCGGTTTGAATCGTCTCATCCGACTTCTCCTGCAATTACGAGCGGATGGAGCAGTGACTCGGGCTGTTCCGCCAGATTCTTCTCGGAGCCCTTCCAGCATGCGCGGCAGCAGACCGGCCCATCCTCCGGAGCGTCGTCCAGTGCCGCAAGTTGCGCGTGCTGAAACGAGATGCATCCGCTGCTATCGCGACAGCCGTGTTGTTGCGAGAACAAAATGAACATATTCATCTCCTCGGTGAAGTGAAACCGTTATATTCGGAAGTCATGCGGCCTGGACACAGGATACACCCTGGCGTCCGGCGGAGAAGCATGTTGTGCACCTTCCTGTCCCGGGGCTCTGCTATACTTCCCAATATGAAATTACTTTTCAAATGGCTCATCGCGGCTCTCGCGATCCTGATCGCGGCCTACGTCGTCCCGGGCGTCACCATCACTGCTACCGGCGCCTTCGTGGCGGCGGTCGTGCTTGGCGCGCTCAATCTCTTCATCCGCCCGATCTTGCTCATCCTCACGCTGCCGATAACCATCATCACGCTCGGCGCGTTCTCGCTCGTGATCAACGCGCTCCTCGTGCTGCTTACAGCCTTCCTCGTGCCGGGGTTCGCGATCGCCGGATTCTGGACCGCGCTCTTCTTCGCGCTCGTGCTCGCCGTCGTGAACTGGGTGTTCGACTTCTGGAGCCACGTGTAAGATGATCGATCCTGAACTCGCCGCGCGGTTTGATGAACTCGAAGCGAAAGTCGAGCAGGCCTACAAAGCCGCCGAATCGACACGCAAGTATCTTTTCTGGACGGGTGTCGTCACCGTCGCACTCATCGTGCTGCCGTTGATTGGGCTCGCTTTCGCTATCCCGTCTTTCATAACTAACTATGTGAATCCGCTCAATGCCGCGACTGGAAACACGACCTCGACGGTCAACCTATTGAACTCGCTCGGGCTCTAGAAACAGAAGAGCACCTTCTGCACGCTGCAGAAGGTGCTCTTCTGTTTCGCAACGATCAGACTGCACGCTTACCGCGCGCGAGGTTGAAGAAGATGGGGAGGAAGGAAACGACGACGATGATGAGCGAGAGCGGAAGGATGTATCTCTCGCTATCGGGGATGATGGAGCCGAGCAGGAAGCCGAGCAGGACCATGCCCGCGCCCCAGAGGAATCCGCCGAGCATGTTGTAAGCGAGGAAGACGCGGTATTTCATCGTGCTCACGCCCGCAAGGATAGGCGCAAGGGTGCGCACGATCGGCACGAAGCGCGCGAGCACGACGGCGCGGCCGCCGTACTTCTTATAGAAACGTTCGGTGCGGCGCAGATACTCCTGCTTGAAGAAACGGGAGTCTTTGCGCGCATAGAGGCGCTCGCCGACTTCAGAGCCGAACCAGTAGCCGACTGAATCGCCTGCGATGGCCGCGACCACGACGATCATGATGAGCGGGCCGACGATGAAGAAGCCGTTCGTAGCGAGCAGTCCGGATGCGAAGAGGACGGAATCGCCCGGGAGGAAGATGCCGAGGAAGAGGCCGCTCTCCGCGAAGATGAGCGCGGCGATGCCGAGGTAGCCTCCGGTCTGGAGGATCATCATCGGATCGAGGTGCACGCACGCAAGCAAGAAGTCGAGCATTGGAGTGCAGTATACCCTGTGAGATATCCCATCCAAAGCATAGACTGTGAATCAAAATCAGTATCGCACGGGGTATACTGTAGGAAATGGAATCAGTACCATCGTTGTCCACGCCTGAAGAAGAGCTCGCGTATCTGCGCGAACAGATTGCGCGTAAGGAAGCGGAGATAGCGCAGACCGGCACGCCGGAGCGCGCCCGCATCATCTCCGAGAAGATCTACGAGCATCACACCATCCCGGCGGAGCAGGTGCTCGCACCGGCATACCAGATGAACGAGGCGACGAAGACGACCGAGGCGGACGCGCTCTTGGCTGAGCTGGAGCTCAACGGGTCGGAGCAGGCGGTGAAGAATCTCATACAGACGATGAGCGAGAAGGGGATCAAGAACGCGCTCGCGGTCCTGGAGCGGGTCGGCGATCCGCAGGTCGCGGACGATTTCCACCGGTATCTGGTGCGCTACATCGCCGCCGGGCTGCCGGCGCTCGGGCTCGACGAGAAAGCCCCGCGCTTCCAGGCGCTCCACATGACGCTCTACGAGATCGCGCTTCCGGAGCCGAAAGCCGATGAGCCGGGAGGGCGGGAGAAGCCGCTCAAGGAACTCCTTTCGGGGATGGAACAATTCTACGCGGGACTCCTCTCGGTCGGAGAGGCCGCGCAAGGCGAGCCGAATTATTATGCGCTCGAGCTCGCCGTGCCCGCCGACAGCCAGGAGCTCCAGTTCTATGCCGCTGTCCCGAATAGCAAGCGCAACCTTTTTGAGAAGCAGCTGCTCGCGATATTCCCCGATGCGCATCTCGTGCTGCAGCCGGCCGATTACAACATCTTCGCGACGAACGGCGTCGCCGTCGCGGCGGTAGCCAAGTTCGCCGAGAGTCCCGCGCTGCCGCTCAAAGACTATACCGATTTCGACTACGACCCGATCAACACGATCATGAATGCTTTCGCCAAGATCGCCGCCGAGGGCGAGGGCGCGGCGCTGCAGATCATCGTGGAGCCGCGCGGCGAACGGCACGTGGCGCATTACCGCAAGATCCTCCAAGCCCTTCGGAAAGGGGAGAAACACGGTTCGGCGCTCGCGACGCCGGAGACCGTGTTCGGTGAAGTCATGCGCGATTTCAGTAAGACGCTGTTCTCGAACAAGCCGAAAGACGTCGAGAAAGCGAAAGAAGCCGAAACGCGGCAGATCGAGGCGAACAAGTCGTATATCGAGCAAGTGGAGAGGAAGATTGCCGCGCCGATCGTCGGTGCGACGATACGCCTCGCCGTCTCGTCTCCCGATGCAGCTGCGGCGGGCCGCGTGCTCGGCGAACTCGAAGCGGGTTTCAATCAGTTCGCCAGCACGCAAGGGAACCGGCTCGAATTCGCGCGCGCCGATGCGCGGCATGCGCCGCGCGTGCTCGAAGACTTCTCCTTCCGCGTATCGAGCGCGGAGGCGCTCCCGCTGTCGCTCCGCGAACTGACGACGCTGTATCATTTCCCGCCGTCGGGCATCGAGAGCACGCCGAATCTGAGACAGGCGCGGTTCACCCATGCGCCGGCGCCGGTCGGCCTCCCGCAGCAGGGCGCGCTCCTCGGCATCAATACGTATCGCGGCCAGACGACCGATATCTATCTCAGTCCGGAAGACCGCTTGCGCCATATGTATATCATCGGTCAGACCGGCACCGGTAAGACGGGGCTCATGAAATCGATGATCATACAGGACATCAGGAACGGCGACGGCTGCTGCTTCATCGACCCGCACGGTTCCGACATCCTCGACATCCTCGCGGCGGTGCCGCCCGAGCGTTATCAGGACGTCATCTATTTCGACCCTGCCGACCTTTCGCGCCCGCTCGCGCTCAACTTCCTCGAATACGATATGGCGCGGCCCGAACAGAAGACATTCATCGTGAACGAGCTCCTCATGATCTTCAAGCGGCTCTACGGCGACGTGCCCGAGAGCATGGGCCCGGCCTTCGAGCAGTACTTCCGCAATGCGACGCTCCTCGTGATGGAAGATCCTTCAAGCGGCTCGACCATCCTCGATATCGCGCGGGTGCTGAGCAACAGCGAGTTCCGCCGCGAGAAGCTCGCGAAAAGCATGAATCCGATCGTGAACCAGTTCTGGACCGAAATCGCGACGAAAGCCGGCGGCGACGCCGCGCTCGAGAACATCGTCCCGTATATCACCAATAAGTTCGACGATTTCACCGCGAATGATTTCATCCGCCCGATCGTGGGGCAGCAGCACTCCTCGTTCAATTTCCGCGAGGTGATGGACAGCAAGAAGATATTGCTCGTGAACCTCTCGAAGGGCCGTCTCGGCGAGCGCAATGCGAACCTGCTCGGCCTCATCATCGTCGGTAAGCTCTTCATGGCGGCGCTCTCGCGCGCCGATAACCCGCGCGCGCCATACCCGCCGTTCTATCTCTACATCGACGAATTCCAGAACGTCACGACCGATTCGATCCCCGGCATCCTCTCGGAGGCGCGCAAATACAAGCTGGCGCTCGCGATGGCGCACCAGTTCCTGACTCAGATCGAGGAGAAGACCCGCAATGCGGTGTTCGGCAACGTCGGCAACATGGCCGTCTTCCGCGTCGGCGAAGAGGACGGGGAGTTCTTCGCGAAGCAGTTCGCGCCGGTCTTCGCTGCGCTCGACTTCGTCAATATCGAGAATCGGAACGCCTACGTGAAAATCCTCGCCGGCGGTATCCCGCAGAAGCCTTTCGACATGAAGACACCGGATCTCCCGCCGCTTAATCATGGGCAAGTAGACGATCTTGTCCAGCTTTCGGCGCTCACGTACGGTCGCGACCGTGCTACAGTTGAGAATATGATTCGTGAACGTTATCTTTCGAACTGATCTATGGCGAAATCAAAAGAGCAGCCCCCGCGGAATCCGATCGCGACGAGCGATGAGTCGCCGGTCGAGGTGCGTGCCGGCAAACAGTTCCCGGCGAAGAAGAGGACGAAGGGTGCTCGTGCCGCGAAGTCGCCCGAAGAACTCCCGAAGGGCATCGATGTGGCAGAGACGGTCGCAGCGGAAACCGGACCGTTCGATACGGACGCGTTCGTGCGGGATGTCGAAAAGAAGTACCTGAGACTCGGCGAGAGTATCCGCAGGAAGGGAGTGGATCCGCGGGAACTCTCTGATGGGGTGTGGGAATCGGCTAATCGCGCCTTCGAAAACATGCAGGAACTCTCTGATCAATATCGAAAAGAGGCTGATCCAGGGAAAAGATCTGATATTTCTGCGCGCATTCAGCGTTTGGGAGTGAGATTGGGAGGGGGCATCAAGCGCGATCTCGAAGCCGCAACGGGGAAGTTCCTCGGAGAACGTGCGGGAGCTCGTCCTGCTGCCCGCTCAGCGCATGTTCCTGGTGCCGTCGCGGAAGCGGGGTCGGCAAAACAGCCGGAAGCGGGTGCGTCATCGAAGCAGGCAAGCGAGAATGCCGGCATCAAGCCGGAGGAGACTTTTGAGGATGTTCGACCGAACCGCGCGGCGGCTCCGCGGACGCTCGCGGAGGAACTTATCGAACGGGACCAGGATCTCGACCGGCGACTGCTCATAAGGCGTGCCGAGAAAGCTGCGCAGAAAAGAGGTCCGGTGTCCGCTGCGGTCGAGAGGGCCGAGCCGGAAAACGATCGCAAAAGAGAGATCAGGGAACGGCTTGCCGAACTCGAACGCCAGGCGAAGAAGTTTTCTGATCAGTCTCACGGGGAAATCGAACGGGAATTCCTCGCGCTCGAAGAAGAGCTGCGGGCCTTGGAATCGGTCGGGCTGCCTGCGAGCAAGACCTCTTCCGAAGAAATCCCCGTCTCGGAGCCGGATGGTCCGCACGAGATATCTGAACAGACGGAAGCCGCCGAGCTCTTGAAGAAGATGCGAGAACGCGCCGGGGCGGAGTCTCAGACGGCTGCAGAAGAAGCGAAGGTGCCTGAACGAGAGGTCTCGTCATCCGACGATACGCTCACGCCGGAGCAATTCGCCGCCGTATTCACAAGCAACCGACCGCGTGCGGAGGAGTCATCCTCCCAACCAATCCCTTCCAGCGATCGCTCTCCGGATGCGGAAGAACCCGCCGTCGAGATGCCGCTGCGCACTCGTATGGAAGAAGCGCTTGATCGGGAGGATTGGCAGGAACATTTCGCAGAGCCGAAGACCGATCAGACGCCGGCCGAATGGCGTGATGAGTTGCGGGGTATCGTGGGAGAGCTGGAAAAGCTTGAAAGAAAGTTCGGCATCACGCCCGCCGGCGAGAATCTGCAGACATACGTCGAGAGTCGTTCGCGAGAATTGACGGTATATGCGGAGAAAGAAGGTCAAGCGGTAAAAAGGATCACGGATCATGTCGGCAAGGCGTATGGCCGACTCGGATCGGCGGCACGCTTTTCAGTCGGCTCGAAGTTCTTAAAGAAAATAGCGACCCTGACTCTCGTCGGGGCGCTTGCAGCGCTCATAAGCAATACTGTCGATAACGAGCAATCGCCGTCGCAAGCGACGAGAGCATTCACCCCGTCATCCTCGGAAATTCCTTCATCAGGAGTCGCCCCTGCGGTGCCGGCAGAGGCGGCGGTCTCAATGCCCGCCGCGGCCGCGGGCGGATCTGCTGCTATTGCGCACGCTTCCGAAATGCCGACCGTGGGCGCATCTCCTCGCGGCTACGAGGGGATGCTGAAAGAAGTCTGGAGCAAAGTGCACGAACCGGGATTCCTCGCGCCGACCCACCTCGATCCGGGTAGCGATCTGGCTCGGCTCCTCGCTGCACGGGATGAACAGGCGTTCAATGCAGTCGCGCACGACCTCATCGGCACGCATGGGCATCATTTCCTTCGCGAAGACGGTACGAGCGTGCGCATCGATGCTGATGCTCATATGACCGTCGGATCACACGGAGAAATCCGCGTACAGCAGGGCGGGCGTGATTTCGCGGATGCCCCTGAATATGCGCCGGTAACCCCGACTCTCGTTCCGCCTCAAGCGGAGACGGTCATGACGCCGGAAGTCGCGAAGATAGACATAACCGGAACGCAGCCGCCCGCACCGGTCGAGACGGCCGTCCCGCACCCGGTCGCCGACAGCGAGAGCGCTTCGTCCGCATCGGCTCCTGAGCCGGTCCCGCAGACCACGATGATCGAACATTCCGAAAAATTCACGAATGTGAATAACTTGCCGATCGATCCGCTGCACGGCCATGTGTTCCAAACCTCGGACGGATCAGCAGTCGCTTACGGTAATGATTTTTCGTCGCGATTCGATGCCGCGGAAACCTTCGCGAAGGCGGATCCCGGGACGTCGGTATGGGTGCAGGCAGAGAAACCGGTCTTCTACGATGGGGCGTGGCGGCCGTGGCTGCTTGAAGTGAAATACGGCGGCTGGTGGCGCGGCATCCACGTGTCCAATGGCGATGGCCCTTCGGATCCATCTCAGATCGGTGCCGTTAATCCTGACACGTTCATAAAACAGCTCGACAGATGAGCCTCCGTGCTATGATGTCACCTATGCCCGATGAACTGACTGCCGCTATCGCCGCCGATCTCGGCATCACTGACGTCCCCGCAGAAGAACAGCGGACTGTCATCGCGCAATTCGGCGAAGTAGCGCTCAAGGCGGCGACTATTTCCGTGATGAAAAATCTCGCCGAGGATAAGCGTGAGGCGTTCATCGCGCTCGCCGAGAAAGGCGACGCGGCCGCGCTGAAAGAATTCCTCGATCGCGAAGTTCCCGGACACGAGGATATCATGAAGACTGCCGTCGCCGAGGAGGTGCGGCGGTTCAAAGATTTTCAAGCCCAGTAATATACTTATCGTCATGAAACCAACTCAGACCGGTATCGCCGTCGCACTCGCTCTCGCGGTGATTGCGATGTTCTTCATCTTCCCGGGCCTCTCGCCGTTCGGGCAGGTGACACCGTCGAATGATACGTCGACGGAAATTGCCACAACAACCACTACCACTACTACTACTCAAACAGCAACTACTATGCCTACAGGAAATGCAGACCAGCTTCAGATGACCGATGAGACGATCGGCACGGGTGCCACAGCGGCGGCCGGCGATACGGTTACCGTGAATTACGTCGGCTCGCTCACGGACGGGACCGTCTTCGATGCGTCCGCGAACCACGGCACGACCGGCTTCACGTTCAAGCTCGGCGCGGGCCAGGTGATCAAGGGCTGGGATGAAGGCATCGTCGGCATGAAGGAGGGTGGCAAGCGCAAGCTCGTCATCCCGGCTGCGCTCGCATACGGCGACCAAGCGATAGGGAACATCATCCCGGCGAACTCCACGCTCGTTTTCGAAGTGGAACTCTTGAAAGTCCAAGCAGGGAACTGAAGAGACTCTTGAATGTTTGCGGTTAATGTGCTATAAGATTCTTTAGAAAGAGCAGTTCCCGCCCGAGGATTTCGGGCAACCAGACAAAGAAAGGGATCACCATGATCTCGAAATCGATCGTGCGAGGCCTCGTCCTCGCAGCAAGTACGCTTCTCCTCGG
>JAKAJB010000019.1 GCA_021813965.1 bacterium
CCACCTGCGCGACGTTGTCCATGCTGATATCTTCGAACCAGAGGATGAGGGAGTCGTTCATGTCATTCTTTTATCGTGATAATTATGTCGGAAACGTTAGAACCAGTATAGCCTGTCTTGAGGGCGTCTCCGGTGGTTGTGAAGAAATCATAGGAGCGGTGCTGCGCGACGTACTCGCGCGCGTCGAGGCCGTGCGCGTCCGCGTGCGACCTCGTGAGCGCGTCGGCGATGGCGCCGGCATGGTCGGTGTTGTCGCGGCCGTCGGACGCGAACGCGAGCAGGAGCTCTCCGGGGCGGACCTCGGCGAGCGCGCCGAGCGCCAGCTCCTGGTTGCGCCCGCCGTTCCCGTGCGCGTCGCCGAGGGTTACGGTCGTCTCGCCGGCGTACAGCCGCACGGTCTTCCCGGGCGCGTCGTGGAGCGCTGCAGCGAGCGCGCGGCCTTCGCTGCTCGCTTCGCCGGAGATGGCGTCGTCCCCGATGGCCGCGGCATAGCCGCGCCGCGCCGCTTCGTCGCGCATCGCGGCGAGCGCATCGCGGTTCGTGAGGAACAGGATATTGGTCACGCGTTCGAAATATTCCGTGCCCTTCGCCGTCTCGATGAGCGTCGTGCCCGGGAGAGCCTCGATCGCGTAGCGGGCGAGGACTGCCTGCGCGTCGGCGACGGTCGTATCGTCGCGCACCGTCGGGCCGGACGATATGAATTCGATGTCGTTTCCCGGCACGTCGGAGACGATGAACGCGATGACTTCGGCGGGGAAGGCGGCTCTCGCGAGCCCGCCGCCGCGCGCGCGGGACGTGTGCTTGCGGACGGTGTTGAGCTCCTCGATGGTCGCGCCGGCGTCGGTGAGGAGCTCGAAAAGCGCGCGCTCGTCCGCGACGGTCATCGGCGCTTCGGGCGCGGCGAGGAGCGTCGAACCGCCGCCGGACACGAGCATGACGACCAGGTCGCCCTCGGCGCAGCTGTCGAGCAGGCGCATGACGCGCGCGGTCGCCGCCGCGTTCTCGTCGCTCGGGAGCGGGTGCGTGCCGAGCGCGAGCTCTATCTTCTTGAGCGCGATCGCGGACGGGTTCGCGACGTCGAGCGCGATGCCGCCCGTGAGCCGGTCGTCGAATATCCGCTCGGCCGACTCTGCCGCGACGAGGGCGCATTTGCCGATGCCGACGAAGAAGACGCGGCGGCCGCGAAGCGGCCGCCGCGTCTCCGTGCCGCCCGTGCTGACGACCAGTTCCTCGCCCTCGACGCGCAGCGTGCGCGCAAGCGCGTCGCCGACGTGTATCGCCGCGTATCCCGCTTCGGCAAGCGCGAGCGCATCCTCCCGCAAAGCGTCTTCCGCGAGCGCATCAAAATTCCGTATCACATGTGTCATATCTTCCTATACTACCCCATATCGGGGTGCTGATTATGAAAAACCGCATCGCGGTTTGGGTTTGATTGCTCTTGTTTGAGGACCGGCGCATGGACGAGTTGCTGCTCGGACAGAAGGGGTCAGTACCCTTACAAAAATCAGCAAAGCGTGGTAGTGTGCAAGACATGCAAGCCAGCCGTTCGACGGCTCAGACACGCGAGAAAGGGAAAGTTGCGCCCCGTCGTTTTTCGAGCTTTTCGCACGTAGCCAAACTTCTCACGAATGCGAGTCCCGATTGGTCTCGGGTGCAGAGGCTCCACATCCTCTCGCTCTTTAAGCGAATGACGGCCGGCGTACCGGCCTATGAGCGCTTCGTACGCAGTCGAGGCGTGCAGTCCGGATCGGTACGCTTTGTCGACGACATCCCGGTAATGTCAAAATCGGAATATATAAGGACACACGATTTCAGCGACCTTTTCTGGAACGGTTCGACCGAGTCGACGCACGTGCTCACTTCTACATCCGGATCGACGGGAGAGCCCGCCTATTTCGCTCGCTCGCATTCGGTGGATGATCAAGCTTCGATTGTCCATGAAATCATTTTCCGTACCAGTTCGCTTGATCCGAGGAAGTCCACCCTCGTCATAGTCTGCTTCGGTATGGGCGTGTGGATCGGCGGAGTCATTACCTACCAAGCTTTCGAGCTTATGGGTCGGCGCGGCTATCCGGTCTCGGTTCTTACACCAGGTATTAATAAAGCTGAGATATTGAAAGCTCTTGCGGCCATCGCGCCTCACTATGACCAGCTCGTGCTCGCCGGGTATCCGCCCTTTTTGAAGGACGTCATTGATGAAGCGCGCGCGAGCGGTATTTCCTTCTCGAAACATCGAGTCATGCTCCTCTTCGCTGCTGAAGCGTTTACCGAAAACTTCCGTGACCATCTCGCGGAGAAGGTCGGTCTCGCCGACCCGCTTACGGATGCGGTTAACATCTACGGCAGCGCTGATATCGGCTCAATGGCTTTCGAGACGCCGGTGTCGATCCTTGCGCGGCGTCTTGCGCTCAAGGATAAAAAGCTCTTCGCCGATCTTTTCGGCGGCACTGCAAAGACGCCGACTCTTGCGCAATACATACCTGGTTTTGTCTCTTTTGAGGCGCTTGACGGCGAAATCCTCATTTCGGGCGACAGCGCGATTCCGCTTTTGCGCTACTCGATCGGCGATCATGGGGGAGTCTATACTTTTGATGAGCTTGTCGGCCGTTTCAATGCGCGCGGTGTCGATCTCCTGAAGGATGCGGATGCTGCCGGAATCAAGAAGCATGTTCGCACACTGCCGTTCGTGTATGTCTACGAGCGCGCGGATCTCGCCACGACGCTTTACGGCCTTCAGGTCTATCCGGAAACGATCAAAGAGATTTTACTGGACAAACGGTTCAATGAATACTTGACTGGCAAGCTGACGCTCATAACCAAATACGACGAGAAGCACGACCAATATCTTGAGGTGAATCTCGAGTTGCGGCCAGGCAAGAAAGTCGCTAGGGCGTTTGCCGCGGAACTGACCGCGTGTATCGTAAAAAATCTTCGCCGGAAGAATTCGGAATTTCACGAGCTTTCCGATTTTCTTGGCAAACGCTCCGAACCGAAGCTCGTCTTCTGGCCGTACGAAGACCCGTCATACTTCAAATCTGGCATCAAGCAGCGCTGGGCCATCCGGGAACCAGAACGATAGCGGTGTGTTAATATAATCGCATATGACGACTGCCCGGCCTGAACATCTCGACCGAGCGAAGGAATCGCTTGCTGGCTTCAAGGATCGTCTCAAGCCGGCAAAAGTGATTGATCGTTACGATCTTCTCCTCGAAGACTTGTCCCTTATTCGCAATCCGCGCTTTAAGTTCGAGAAGGATCATGCCGAAGCGCTGGAAGCTTTCATGCGGGAATACTCCGCCGGCAAGCCGCTCGAAGAGGCAGGGGAGTGGTTTTATTTCCCTTGGAATGGAACACTTGCACACTACCTTCCGGCTGACGAGCATCAGGAGGTCCGCACGGCGCGGAACCGCCAGATCATTACCAAAGAGGAACAGGAGAGATTCTATAGCCTGAAAGTCGCCTATGCCGGGCTTTCGGTGGGGAGTCATGGTGCGATGACGGTCGCGCTCATGGGCGGCGCGCGACGGATCAAGATAGCCGATCCTGACGAAGTGTCAGCTTCAAATTTCAATCGTATTCGCTCTGATTTCCTTTCGCTAGGGCGCAAGAAGACCGATCTCGTCCGCGAATATGTCTACCAATTGAATCCGTATGCTGAAGTAGAATCCTTCGATCAAGGAGTGACGATGGAGAATATCAGCCACTTTCTCGACGGGGCGGACGTGCTCGTTGAAGAGACTGATAACCTTGAGATGAAAATCCGCTTGCGGCTTGCGGCACGCGAGCGAGGCATTCCCGTCGTCATGGCGACCGACAACGGCGATGGCATAATCATCGAAACAGAACGTTTCGATCTCGATAAGGACAGACAACTCTTTAATGGCGTGATTGGTGACGTGACGCTCGACATGTTCCAGTCTTTCGTCCCTTCCGATCTGCCTAAGCTTGCGACGAGAATCGCCGGTCCTGACTTCGTGACCGAACGGATGATGGTCTCCTTGCCACAAGTCGGCCGCGAAATCTATTCTTGGCCGCAGCTCGGAGATGCGGCGACCTTGTCAGGAGTGGCGATTGCTTTCATTCTCAAGCGGCTGGCGCTCGGGGAGCCAGTGACGGAAGAGAAGCGCGAGATCAGTCTCGATGCGATACTCGATCCTAATTATTACGCCCCATCGGTGCAAGCGCAACGCGAGGGAATGCGCAAGAAATTCCTTTCCGCCCTCGGGCTCTAGTCTCTATGGACGTGGCGCGCAAGGGGGAGTTCGAGAAGATAATCGCCGCCGCCACGGCCGCGCCGTCGGGCGATAATTCTCAGCCTTGGAGCTTTATCGTACGCGGAAATGTCATCGAATTTCATTATCGACCGGAGCTCGACCATCCCGTCCTCAACTACGAGGAAGGCGGGACGTTGATCGCGCTTGGTGCCGCGCTCGAGAACGCCGCGCTTGAGGCGCGCGCCCTCGGTTTCAAGCCGAGCATCGCGTATCAAGAGGGCGGTCCTTGCGTTGCGAAAATGATGCTCATTGCGGGCGGCTCGCTCGATGCGGCCGATGTGCCGCTTCACGCTGCGCTAGAGAAGCGACACTCGAACCGTAAGGCATATAAGAAAGCCCCGCTCGCGGCTGAGCATCGAGCTGCGATCATCGATCCGCGGCACATCGCCGACGGACTCGCCCTTTCGCTCGTCGAAGACCCGGGAGCGATGGCAAAAGTGAGCCGAGCGCTCACAACGATGGAAGAAACCGCGCTTGGGAATCAAAGACTGCACGAGCTCTTCTTTGCCGACATCCTTTGGTCAGACGAGGACAACGCCAAAGGGAAGACGGGGCTTCATATTAAGACGCTCGAGCTCCCGCCGCCTGCGCGCGCCATGTTCCGTCTCATCAAGCACTGGCCGGTCGCGAAGTTCCTCGGCAGAATCGGCTTTCCGACTAAAGTGGCTGAGACGAACGCGGCTCAGAACGCCTCGGCCGCAGCGTTCGGTGTCATAAGCGCGGCGCGACCTGATCGGGCCGCCTATCTCGACGTCGGGCGCACGCTTGAACGCGTCTGGCTTGTCGCGACGGCACGCGGCCTCGCACTCCAGATCGTGACCGGCCTCACGTTCCTTGCGCGTGCGATCGAGCACGATCCTTCCGTTGCAGCTCTCTTTGACGATGAAGAGCGGGCACGGGTCCGCCATGCTTACGCGACGATTCGCGAGGCGGCGGGCGGTGCCGGCGAGCCGATTCTCGCCTTTCGTATCGGTGAGAGCGATCCGCCAACCCTCATCACTGCTCGCCGCGCGTCAGAAGTGAGGTTCGCTTCCGGTTGAAACCGGCGTGCTACCATATTAGGATATGGAAACGCAGACTGCTTTCCCGTCGGATCGGAATGGACACATACGACGTATTCTTTCTGAGTTATCGATGCTGCATCCTCAGACTGAAAGCGAAGCGTACGCAATCGAACAGAACGAGCGATTCTTTCAGGCGGTTCGCTCAGTGCCGTCTTATATCCGCTGGCTTTACGGAGCAAGGATGAACATGCGAAGCGAAGATCTCCTAGAGGTGAACGAATTGCTTCCGGATCTCGATGTCGTGTTTCATTCGAGGATGGCCGAGGTGGAGCGAAAGCCGCGCCCTGGCATAATTCGCCCAATTGTCGAGAGTATTACGAGATTTGTCCGACAAGCTCCGAAAGGGAAGCGTTTCCGGATCGCCTCCCTGGGGTGCGGAAGCATGGAGGCCGAGAGGCAAGGCATCGAGGCGGTGAATAGAAACGGCACAGCGCAGAAGATGACGGTCGTCGGTTTTGATACGTCCGCTCGTACTCGGCAATTCGCGCAAAAGAATCTAAGCTCGCTTGCAGATGTGCGGGTGGTTCGAGAAGAGCGCCTGACGAAAAGCAGGCTTATTGAGCTTGAGCAGGAGACGTCCGAGAACGTGCTCGTCATCATATCTGGAAATGATATCTTCACGCTGGCTTCGGATTTTACGCCAGGGACTTTCGATCTCGTTATGACGGCGCTCTTTTTGCATCATCTTGATAAAGAGAGGCGGACAAGGCTTGTCGAGCACATGAGCGTCCTGGCTCCACATACGCTGAATTATGACGGGTACAAGAACGAGATGGTGATTCCGCTGCTGAGCATTACCGGGTGGGGAAGCCCGGTCTTTTTGAACGCGGCCGTTTTCTCGTCGATTCGCTTTATGGGACGGGAAGGAGTTTCCCGTCTGCATGCTGGTGCAAAAATTGATTTCTACAACCACGGGCACTATCGTGCGGTTTCCTCATCATGACGTAGCGTATGAACGGATCTCTCGTTGTCGGATTGAACGCGGGGCTGCTGGCCGCCGGTTTTGTCGCGGCGTTTCTCATTTCCTTGGGTTTCGTAATATTTTTCAGTGATACAGGGAGTGTCACGAACAAGTCATTTCTCGCGCTTTCCTTATCGTCGGTCGTCTGGAGCATGTTCAATTATGGGATCTACACGACATCGGATCCGGCTGTCATGCTTTGGTCTTTGCGTCTTGTCATGTTTTCCGCCGTCTGGTTCGCGTACTCGTTCTTTACGCTTTTCTACGTGTTTCCAGAGCGTAACAAGACACTGCCTATCTGGTATCGATTCCTGCTGCTTCCGGCAACGGCGACGGTTTCAATCACGACCCTTACGCCGTTCGTCTTCGCAGGGGTGGCCCACATTTCGGCAAACGGGCGGATGCTCGAAGTAATCAACGGCCCCGGTATCTTCTTATTCGGCATCCTGGCATTTGCATTAGACTTCGGAGCGATCATTCTTCTCATACGCAAGACATTGCGTGCCCAGGGGGGCACAAGAAACAGCTATCGCCTCATTCTCGTCGGAACGGCGATAACGATTTTTCTTATTATAGCGCTCAATTTCATGCTGCCGGCTTTTTTCGGAAATTCGACGTTTGTCGCCTATGGGACATTGTCACTCCTTCCGTTCATAGGTTGTGTCGCCTACGCTATTGATCGGGGTCATGTGCTGAACGTAAAAGAGCTCGGGACGGCTTTCCTCGTGAGCGCTTTGGCTATCGCTACGCTCATCGAGCTTCTGTTCACGACCGGCCCGATTCTCATCTTGTTCCGCGTCAGCCTCTTCGTGCTTATCCTGGTAGTGGGGATATCGCTCATTCGGGCGGTTATCAAAGAAGTCGAACAACGTGAGAAGATAGAGAAGCTGGCCGATGAATTGCAAGACACAAACAGCAGGCAAGAGATGTTGATCCACTTCATCGGGCATGAGGTGAAGGGGTCGCTTACGAAAGACGAGGGCGCTTTCGCGGCGCTCGAAGAGGGCGACTTCGGGGCGCTGCCGGAGACCGCGAAGCCGTTCGTCGAGCGCGCGCTCGCGGAGTCGCGCTACGGCGTCGAGGCGGTATCGAACATCCTCAAGGCGTCGAACCTGAAGCGCGGCGTCGTGAACTATACGAACGTGCCCATAGACCTGAAAGCGCTGGCGCAAGAAGCGGTCGACCACGCCCGGCCTGCCGCCGAGCGGAAAGGACTCTCGCTTTCCCTCGCTGCTGGCGACGAGCCGTATCAGATAGTCGGCGATGCGGACGAGATACGCGACCACGTGTTCCGCAATCTCATAGAGAACGCCATCAACTACACGCCGTCCGGCTCGGTCGCGGTCTCCCTTTCGCGTGAGCATGGCGCGGGCGGCGACCGGGTCGTGTTCTCGGTGCAGGACACCGGCGTCGGGATCACGGAAGATGACCAGAAGCGGCTCTTCACCGAGGGCGGGCACGGCAAGGAGTCTCAAAAAGTGAATCCGAACTCGACCGGCTACGGCCTTTTCATAGCGAAGATGACGGTCGGGGCGCAGGGCGGAGAAATCCGCGCCGTCTCCGACGGCGCGGGCAAGGGCGCGACGTTCTCCGTCTCGTTTGCGGCTACAGCGTAGCGGCCCTGGCAGGCAGGCGGGGCGGCGGTCGCGTGGAGCTGGCCTATAATTCCAAATCGCTGCGGCGGGCGCGGGCGTTCGCTTGGAGTCCGGCGACGAGGTCTTCGACGGTGCGCGAGAGCTTGCCGCCGTCGCGTTTCTCGACGGTGAGCGGCGCGCCGGGCTGCGCCTCGGCATCGCCGATGACGACGAGGTAAGGGATCTTCTCGCTCTTGCCGGCGCGGATCTTCTTGCCGAGCGATTCATCGGTCTCGTCGGTTTCGACGCGGATGCCACCGGCGCGGAGCGCGCGAGCCGTTTCTCGGGCGAAGCCGTTGTGCCGCTCGGCGATAGGGAGCACGCGCACCTGCACGGGCGCGAGCCAGAGCGGGAAGGCCCCGGCGAAGTGCTCTATCGCGACGCCCATGAAGCGTTCGAGCGAGCCGGAGATGGCGCGATGGATGACGACCGGGCGCTCTTTCTCTCCCGCTTCATTTATATAAGAAAGGTCGAACCGCTCGGGCAGGTTGAAGTCGCATTGGATGGTCGCGAGCTGCCATTGCCGCCCGATCGCGTCCTTGAACATGAAATCGAGCTTGGGGCCGTAGAACGCAGCCTCGCCCTCGACGCGCTTGTAATTGAGCTCGTTCCGCTGGGCGGCTTCTTCGAGAGACGCCTCGGCTGCATCCCAAGCCTCGTCTGCGCCGAGATACTTGCTCCGGTCATCGCCGCGCACCGAGAGTGAGACCCAATAGCCGTCGAGCATCCCCATCGTCGCGTAGAATTCGCGGATGATGCCGACGATGGTCGAGACTTCCTCGCCGATCTGCGACACGCGGCAGAAGAGGTGGCCGTCGTCCTGCGTGATGGAGCGCACGCGCGTGAGCCCGCCGAGCTGGCCGGTCTTCTCGTCGCGGTAGACGGTCGCCGGCTCGAAATATCGCACGGGCAGGTCGCGGTAGGAGAAACGGTTGTCGGCGAATATCTGCATGTGGTGCGGGCAGTTCATCGGCTTCATGAAGAACTCGTCGTCCTTGCCGGTGACGCGGAATATCTCGTCGCCGAATTTCGCAGCGTGGCCGGAGGCCTCGTAGAGGTCGCGCTTGGCGATGTGCGGCGTCCAGACGCGATCATAGCCCTTGCTCCGATGAAGCTCCCAGAGGTATTCTTCGATCTCGCGGCGGATGACGGCGCCCTTGGGCTGGAGGAGCGGGAGGCCGGCGCCCACGAGCGGGGAGACGGTGAAGAGCTTCAGCTCGCGGCCGAGCTTCTTGTGGTCGCGCTTCTCAGCTTCTTCGCGCTGCGCTTTGTAAGCGCTGAGCGCCGCTCCCGTGTCGAAGGCGAGGCCGTATATGCGGGTGAGCATCGGCCTTTTCTCGTCGCCGCGCCAGTATGCGCCGGCGACCCGGTCGAGCGAGAATGAATCGGGGGCGATGTCGCCAGCCGGGTGCTCGGCGTGCCCGCCGCGGCAGAGGTCGGTGAAAGCGCCGGAGGCGTAGAGCGTGATCGGTTCGCCGTGGGCGATAATTTCTTCGACCAGTTCGAGCTTGAACGGATTATTCTCGAACAGGTCGCGCGCTTCTGCGGCAGTCGCTTCCGAGCCGGTCATGGTCGCCCACGAGGGGAGGATCGCGCGCATCGCCTTCTCGATCCTGGCGAGGTCTTCCTCGCCGGGCTTGTCGCCGCCGGAAAAATCGAAATCGTAATAGAAGCCGTTATCGACGGCCGGACCGATGGTCGGCTTCGCGTGCGGGTAGAGCTCCCTGACCGCGGCCGCGAGCAGGTGCGCGAGCGTGTGCCGTTTCTCCTCGATGGAAGCCATGATGGGCGGAGTATACCACATTGCGCGTATTGAATTGCGCCTGCAATCTGGTAGATTCTAAGCATTGCCGGCATAGCTCAGTCGGTTAGAGCACAGCATTCATAAAGCTGAGGTCGCAGGTTCGATCCCTGCTGCCGGCACCGCGAAATACGGGACATTTCCCGGACGTTCTGGTATCATACGCGTCGGAGCGCCGATCGTGTTCGGGTGCTCTGGGATCTGCGGTCGTAGCTCAACTGGTTAGAGCATCCGCCTGTCACGCGGAAGGTTGCCGGTTCAAGTCCGGTCGACCGCGCAGTCAGGGAAGCGCGCTGATAAAGCGGTTTTCCACAACATGTCATACGGAG
>JAKAJB010000020.1 GCA_021813965.1 bacterium
CGGCGAGGACGAGCTCAAGCTCTTTCGTGAGCTCGGTGAGATAGTACTCCGGCGTGTAGTGCTCCTGCTTGAGCTTGCTCATGAAATTGAGCAGGTCGCGCGCGCTGCGGTGCGGATTCTTGGGGCTGCGTATCTTCGCATATGACCCGGCATCGAGCAGCCTCTCCATGAGCGCGATGCCGCGCACCTCGCCGAGCGAGGCACCCTCCGCGATGCGCGGGAAGAGGTCGGGACGCAATTGCAGTATCGACTGCGCGAAGCCGTGGAAGGTGTGGATGCGTACGCGGTACGCCGCGCTGCCGATGAACGACGCGAGGCGCGTGCGGAGCGCCGCGACGGCGCTCTCGGTGAAGGTGAGCGCGAGTATCTCGTCGGGCTTCGTCCCGGTCGATTTTTGGAGGATGTTCCCGATGCGGAGCGCAAGCATCTGCGTCTTGCCGGTACCGGGGCCGGCCACGACCATCACGGGGCCGTAGATCGTATCGACGGCCTCCCGCTGCTTCGCATTGAGCTTCGCGTACGCTTCTTCAAAAGCTTCGGTGGTTGCCATTCTTCCCAGTGTACCGCGCCTGCGCGTTCGCCGCATGCTAGAGAAAAACGCCCTCGTCTGACGAGGGCGTTTTTCTGCATATCAATACGACTTCAGATGCCTAGCTTTATCGTGGGTGCGGATTTTTTCCAAAGCTTTCGCTTCGATCTGGCGGATGCGCTCCCTAGTCACGCCGAATTCCTTCCCCACTTCTTCGAGCGTGTGATACACACCGTCCATGAGGCCGTGGCGCATTTCCAAAATCTTGCGCTCCTTCGGCGAGAGGTCGGAGAGGATCTCCTTCACCTGCTCCGAGAGGATGCGCTCCGAAGATTCCTGCACCGGCGAGGGGATCTTGTCGTCCGGGATAAAATCGCCGAGCGTGGACTTCTCATCGTCGTCGGACCCGATCGGGTTCTCCAAGGAGAGCGTGTCCTGATTGATCTTTTCGATCTGATAGATCTTCTCCGGTTCGACGCCCATCTCGATAGCGATTTCCTCCGCCTGCGGGTCGCGGCCCAAGGCCTGCGAGAGGCGGCGGGAGACCTGCTTGTACTTGGCGATGGTCTCGACCATGTGCACCGGGATGCGGATGGTGCGGCTCTGGTCGGCGAGCGCGCGGGTGATCGCCTGGCGGATCCACCACGTCGCGTACGTCGAGAACTTGTACCCCTTCTTCCAATCGAACTTGTCGACGGCGCGGAAGAGGCCGAGGTTCCCTTCCTGGATGAGATCGAGGAGCGTGAGGTCCGGCGAGCGGCCCACGTACTTCTTCGCGATGGAGACCACGAGGCGCAGGTTGCTGCGCGCGAGAATATTGCGCGCTTCCGCGTCGCCCTTCTCGATGCGCTTCGCGAGCTCGCGCTCTTCGGCGGCGGTCAGGAGCGGGTACTGGCCGATCTCGCGGAGGTAGATCTGGATGGAATCGTAGCTCGTCGAGTGGCGGTCCTTGATGTTGCGCGTGGCGAGATATTCGTCAGCAGCATCTTCGAGCATGCCGCCTTCGAGCACGTCCACGCCCGCGACCGCGAGACGCTCATAGAGCGATTCGAGGAAGCTCACGTCCTCTTCAACGTGCGGGAATGACTTGAGGATCTCGTTGTAGGTGACGTAGCCGCGCTCTTTGCCCTTCTCGATGAGAAGCTCGGCGGTGGATGCTTTTGCATTCTGCGCTTTCGCTTTCGCGCCCTTCGCCGCAGCCCGGACAACCTGCTTCTTCGCGTGCGCCGTTTTCGATTTCGAAACTTTCTTGACGGTCTTCTTCACAGTCTTCATGGCCTTCTTTTTCGGCGCGACTTTCTTCTTGGGCGCAGCCTTCTTCACCGGTTTCTTGACCGGCTTCTTGACGACCTTCTTCTTTTTGGTAACAGGTTTTGCCATATCGAAAATAAGATGAAAATGGTTGGTTTACTAACCGAGTGCGGCAAGACGGATGGAGAGCCCGGCGCACACTGCTTGTGCAGCTTCGACCGAGGCGGCGTCCCCCGCTGCCTCGGCTCTGCGCAGATTCGCTACTGCTTCCTGATACGCCTCGCGGATAACCGCTTCTTCAAAGGCGAAGAGAAGCTCGTCTGCAGCGTCTTCAGTCGGACTCTCGCCGAAGGCCTGTTCTATCGAGAACACGGCCGATTCGGGAGGAACGTCTGCAGGCGGCTGCTCGGCTTCAGTAATCTGACCATACCTCGTTTTGACGCGCTCCGCAAGCGGTGTGCCGGGGTACGCGTGTATAACGGCGCTGAGCTGCTCGGCGCGGAATTCGCGCGGCGACCGGCGCGCCGGCACCGGCGCGGCCGCGACACGGGCGGCGCCGTCGGTGTCCCGCTGCGCCGGCAGCCGCCTGAGCGATTCGCGGACCGCTTCGCTTGAGAGCCCGAGCGCCTGGGCGGCGATCTGTATGAAATGCTCGCGCTCCATCGGGCTCGGTATCGCTGCGATCAAAGGGAGCACGATGCTCTCGGCCAGTCGCAGGAGCCGGTGCGAGTCGCGCTCGGCGTCCGCGAGCTCGGCGAGGAAAAACTCGACGATCGGCTTGGCCGCGACGACGCGCTTCCCGAAATCCTGCGCGTCCTCGCTGAGGAGATCGGCAGGGTCCTTCCCTTTCGGAAGCCGCGCGGCCTTCACGCGCAGTCCGGCGCGAAGCGCGAGCTCGGCCGAACGCGCCGTCGCCTTCAAGCCCGCCGGATCGGCGTCGAGGACGAGCATGAGGTTGTCGCTGAAGCGCTTCATGAGCGCGAGGTGCCGGTCGGTGAGCGCGGTGCCCGAGAGCGCCACTGCGTTCGCGAATCCCGCCTGATGCGCGTGGAGCACGTCGAGCTGGCCTTCGACGAGCATCGTGAAGCCGCGCGCGCGTATCGCGTCTTTCGCGCGGTCCAGACCGAAGAGGACGTCGGACTTGTGGAAGAGCTCCGTCTCGGGAGAATTGAGATACTTCGCCTGCTCATCCGCCGCGAGCGTGCGGCCGGTGAACGCGACGACTTTGCCGCCAGCGTCGCGTATCGGGAACATGAGCCGATTGCGGAAGCGGTCGTAATACGTGCCCGGCTTGCCATCGGCCTCCTTCACGAGCCCGGCCTCGAGCAATTCCGGCACGGTGAAGCCCTCCGCCGTGAGGGCTTCGAGGAGCGTGCGCCACGCATCCGGCGCGTAGCCGAGACCCCACTGCATGATCGAATCCTCCGAGAGGCCGCGCTGCTTCCCGTAGACATAGCCGGGGCTCTCCTTGAGCCGCCCGGCATACCACTCGCTCGCGCGACTCATCAAAGCATGCAAGCGGTCGCGCTTGCTCGTGTCCTCGCGGTTCCCGCCCGAGTATTCGATCGTAACACCCGCCTTCTCGGCGAGAATCTTGAGCGCACCTTTGAAATCGACGCCCTCGACCTTCTCGATGAAGGAGAATCCGTCGCCGCCCAACCCGCAGCCGAAGCAATGCCACGTCCCGCGCTCGGGCGAGACATGGAAACTCGATGTCTTCTCCTTGTGGAACGGGCAGAGGCCTACGAGCGACCGCCCCGCCCGCGCGAGCTTCACATACGGACTGATGATGTCCTGTATGGAGAGTCTGTCTTTGATTTCCGCGACCGTATCTTTCGCCATATTCCCCTCATCCTACCGCGTCTCGCGGTTACTTGACAAAAGTATATTTTGGTATATTCTTTGTCTTAGGAATTGAGAGCATCCCGCTTTCAAGTAGAGAGGTGACGGTATGTTACAAAAAATGAACCGCCGCGATAAATTCTTACGCGGAGTGGAAATCGGATTAGTAATCGGGATGTACCTGATCTTGGCAGTAGCCATGATGAGACACTTCTGATAATGATCCGGTCGCCGAAGCGGCGCGGGACTGAAAAGTTCCCGCGCCGTGATTATTTTCATACGCGTCTTCTTCCCCTCCCTACCGAATCTCACTATCTTTTCCGACCGAACGCAGGGAGGAGGCTGGCTGCCAGCTTATATGCAAAAGCATTTTGCAGGCACGATATATCTACAACCCTTTACAAATTACAAACTCAGAGCACTAACCCTGGAATCAGACCTAGGCCTAGAGCGATTAGGAACAAACTCAGGCCTAAAAAGATAAGGAAACCCAGTGCTACGGTAAACCAGAAAAGTAGAGAGGTTTCAATCTTCTTCACCACGCCTCCTCTGGTACCAATTTCTCTTTTTTTACTGCATTTACCAGTGCAAGAAGCAAAACTATATCAAGTGCCCATAAGCCGGCAACAAGAGCTACACGAAAGATGTTCAATTGCATTTCATAAATATACTACAAAAACAACAACCGCCCTTTGGTTTGTGGATATCGGTTTGTGGATATCGGATATCCACAGAATTTAAATGCTGCTAACATACGAGCATGCAAGAGGAGCGGGAGATTGGGCCGTACCTGCATATCGTCAAACGCGGAACACGCGGCTTACCGATTGTACGAGATGAATCGGACCGCTTTCGCTTCCTGCTCATGCTTACGCATTCGAATGATCATTTTTCATCTCTTAATTGGCACCGCGACTTGCGAGATGAAGGGCTTCACAACTCTCTCGAACGCCCACGCGGTTGGCCAGCACGCGAGGCATTGGTGGAAATCATAGCGTTTGCTCTCGTCGAAAACCACTTTCATCTCCTTTTGCGAGGATTGACCGAAAAGAGTGTCCCGCGCTTCATGCAACGGATCAGTATCGGGATGGCAAAACACTACAACGAACGATATCAGGAATCTGGCTCCCTCTTCCAAGGTGGGTACCGCGACAAAATCGTTGACGATGATGATTACTTCCGATACGTCAGCGTATATATCCAAGTCAAGAATGTCTTCGACATGCACCCGAGGGGATATCTCTGGGCACGAGATCATTTTGATGAAGCGTACGATTGGGCTCGCACTTACCCCTATGCGAGCTTGGGCGATTACGACGGTACATTTGAACGCCCGATTGTAAACAAAGAATTCTTGTCTTCGTTATACGCTCCCGGAGAATATCGAGAATTCGCTCGCGATGTTATTCTCGGCAGGCACCCGCTTCACGAAGAACTCCGAGCGTATTACTCGGGACCCTTCGAATAAGACTGAATCTTGTTCTGTGGATATCCGATATCCACAAACCCGTATCCTTTTTCTTGATTCTACCTTGTTTTGCGGATACTTGACGAATATTTTATAAAATGTTATATTGGAATCGGATTGTCACAGGAGGTAATTATGCACACAAGAATTATCATCGCGGTCATCGCGATTGCATTGATAGTGATGGGGTTCCATCTTGATTACGATATCATGACGGAAATTGCCCACAGCGAGAACCCTGTCCTTGGTATCATTCGGTACTTCTTGTTCGGCTGGGAATACGTGGGCAGCTGGCTTATGAGTATCGGCTCTTTCTTCTTGCTCGGACTGCTTCTGGTCTGTGTTGAAGATTTTCTCTCGAAGGAAAAAGATGGCGGCGCGGAACCTGCAAAGGATTCCGCGCCGTAACTATTTTCATACAAAAACAAAAACCGCCTGTAAGGGCGGTTTTTGTTTTTCCATCTGTAGAAGTCAGACTTCTACAGAAACCTCTAGAGAGCGCGAGGGGTGCGCGGGGCGAAACTAGTCCGCTCCGTCTGCTCGGGGACCGGGCGCTCGGCCTGCAGCTTCGCGATGTGCGCGAACTTCTTGCTGCCGGCGAAGCCGGTGCCCGACGGGATGAGGCGGCCGAGGATGACGTTCTCCTTGAGGCCGCGGAGGCGGTCGACGGAGCCGCGGAGCGACGCGTTGATGAGGATCTTCGTCGTCTGCTCGAAGGATGCGGCCGAAAGGAACGAACGGCGCGAGAGCGCGCTCTCCTTGATGCCGAGCACGATCTCGTGCGCCGAGGGCGCGATCTTGCCTGCTTCCTCCATCTCCTTGATGGCCTTCGCGAACTCCCAATCCTCGACGACGTCGCCGACCGAGTAGTCGGTGTCGCCGGCTTCCGAGATCTTCACACGGCTGAACATCTGCTTCACCACGACTTCGAGGTGCTTGCGCGAGACCGGCGCGCCCTGGAGCTCGTAGATCTTCGACGCTTCCGTGATGATGTACTCCTGGGTGAGCGCACGACCGGCGTACTCGAAGAGATCATCAAGGTCGGCCGAACCGTCCGTGAGGATCTGCCCGCGGACGACGGTATCGCCTTCCTTCACCAAAGGCACGCGCGGATACGGCGCGAGGTACTCGTAGGCCGAACCGTCCTTCTTGCCCTGCCCCGCCGAGGGAGCGACGACGATGACTTTCTCGCGGCCTTCTTCCTTGATCTCCGACACGATGCCGTCAGACTTGCTGATGACCGCCGGATTCTTCGGCGAACGCTTCTCGAAGACTTCTTCGACGCGCGGGAGACCGCTCGTGATGTCGCCGCCGACCGACGCGACGCCGCCGGCGTGGAAGGTACGCATGGTGAGCTGGGTACCCGGCTCGCCGATGGCCTGTGCGGCGACCGTGCCGACTGCTTCGCCGAGATCGACGAGGTCCTGGGTCGTAAGATCCATGCCGTAGCAGGTCTGGCACACGCCGTAGCGCGTCTCGCAGCTCATCGGAGAACGTGCGACAACCGTCGTCACGCTTGATGCTGCATCGAGCGCCTCCGCATCGAGGATTGAGAGGTAGTGCCCCTTCTTGAAGAGCGTCACGCCGTCTGCGTCCTTCACATCTTCGGCGAGCACGCGGCCGCGAAGCGCTTCCGCATAGTCGGTCTGGATGCCCGAGGCGCTGATACGATTGATCTTCACGCCGCGATCCGTACCGCAATCATGCTCAGTAACGATGGAGTCCTGCGCGACGTCGAAGAGACGGCGGGTGAGATACCCGGCCTTCGCGGTGCCGAGCGCAGTGTCGGTGAGACCCTTACGCGCGCCGTGCGTGGACATGAAGTACTCGATCGGATTCAATCCTTCGACCATCGAGGAGACGATCGGCACTTCGATCGTCACGCCGGCCGTGTTCTGGATGAGACCTTTCATGCCGGCCATCTGGTTCAGTTGGCCGAGCGAACCGCGAGCCCCGGAGAACACCATGTCTGCCGTGGAGCCCATCGGGTCGAGCGCATCCGCCACTGCCTTCTCGATTTCGCCCTTCGCCCCTTGCCACACTTCGATAGCCATGCGGCGCTTCTCTTCTTCGGAGAGGAGACCGTTCTGATAGTCTGCCTGGATCGTCGTGACCTTTTCTGCAGCCTCGGCGATGATGCGCGGCTTCTCGGCAGGCACCGCGACGGCATCGATAGCCCACGAGACGCCGGAGCGGGTCGCGTAATCGAAACCGAAACGCTTCACTTTGTTCACGATGGTAGGAACCGCGTCGATCCCGTAGCGGCCGATGCAGTCAGTCACGATGCGCGCGAGCACCTTCTTGGTGATGGTCTCGTTCACATACGGGTAGTCTGCCGGGAGGACCGTGTTGAAGAGGAGGCGTCCGACGGTCGTCTCGAACGGATGATTCTCGAACTGCGCGTACTTCTCCTTGCCTTCGACCGGCATGACCATGACCTTGGCGCGCTGGTCGATGGCGCCGTACTCAGACGCGAGGATGGCCGCATTCGGTGATGCGAAGTAGTCGCCTTCGCCCTTCGCCTTATCGACGGCTTTCGTGAGCCAGTAGACGCCGAGGATGATGTCGAGCGGCTTGCCGGTGAGCACGATCATGTCGCCGGAACCCGGCTTGAGGATGTTCTTGTTGGCGCTCATGATGTTCGCCGCTTCCCACTGCGCCTCTTCCGAGAGCGGCACGTGGACGGCCATCTGGTCGCCGTCGAAGTCCGCGTTGAAAGCGTTACAGACGAGCGGGTGAAGCTGGATGGCATCGCCTTCGATGAGCCGCGGACGGAATGCTTGGATGCCCTGGCGGTGGAGCGTCGGAGCGCGGTTGAGGAGGACGTGCTTGCCCTTGATCGCTTCTTCGAGGATCTCCCACACTTCAGCGACACCGTCTTCGATGAGGCGGCCGGCACCGCGGATGTTGAATGCGAGTTCGCGCTCAAGGAGTCCGGCGATGACGAACGGGCGGAAGAGCTCGAGCGCCATATGCTTCGGAAGACCGCACTCGTCGAGCTCGAGATCCGGACCGACGACGATCACGGAGCGGCCGGAGTAGTCGACGCGCTTGCCGAGGAGGTTCTGGCGGAAGTAGCCCTGCTTGCCCTTGAGGTAGTCCGCGAGAGACTTGAGCGGACGGCGCTGCGCGGCGGTCATGGCGCCGGCTGATGCGCCGCTCTTGCGGATGGAATTATCGAGGAGCGCATCGACGGCTTCCTGGAGAATGCGCTTCTCGTTGCGGAGAATCACCTCAGGAGCGTGGATGTCGATGAGCTTCTTCAAGCGGTTGTTGCGGTTGATGACGCGGCGGTAGAGGTCGTTCACATCGGAGGTCGCGTGGCGGCCGCCTTCGAGCGCGACCATCGGGCGGAGTGCCGGCGGGATGACCGGGATGCGTGTGAGGAAGAACCACTCGGGACGCACGCCGGAGGCGATGAGGCCGGCGACAAGCGACAGGCGCTTCGCGAGCTTCTCGCGCTCGGCGGCACCGGCAGTCTCGTAGCGCGCAGCGAGCGTCGCCTCGAGCTCCTTGAGATCGAGTTTGTTGAAAATGTCATAGATGGCTTCGGCACCGATGCGCGCCTCGAAGAGGCCGCCGTACTTCACCGAGAAGCGGTGGTACTCGAGCTCATCGAGTATCTTGCCGACGACGAGACCTTCTATCTCGTTCCTGGTCGTCGTCATCTTCTCCTTGAGCGCGTCGCGCTCCTTGTCGGAGCCGAGCGACTTGTACTTGCTCTTATACTCACCCTCGAGTTCGGCGAGGAGGCGTTTCTTCTCATCCTCGGCGATCTTCGTGACGATATAGCCGGCGAAGTAGACGACCTTCTCGAGGTCCGTCGCAGAGACGCCCAAGAGGAGCGCCATGCGGCTCGGCACAGAGCGGAGGAACCAGATGTGCGCGACCGGCGTGCAGAGCTCGATGTGGCCCATGCGCTCGCGGCGCACGATGGAGCGAGTGATCTCGACGCCGCACTTGTCGCAGACGATGCCCTTGTAGCGGATGCCCTTGTACTTGCCGCAGTAGCACTCGTAATCCTTCTCGGGACCGAAGATCTTCTCGTCGAAGAGTCCGTGTTTCTCGGAACGCTGCGTGCGGTAATTGATGGTCTCCGGCTTGGTCACTTCGCCTGAGGACCAAGAGAGGATCTTCTCCGGCGAAGCGAGCGTGAGACGCAGCCCATTCCAGGTGTCACGTGCGGGGAGTTTGCGGGGGGTGAATGCCATAGAGGTTCAGGAAATTAATAAGCTACGCTTCCGGTTCCGGCGGGAGATTCATCGGCTCGACATCGAGCGCAAGACCGCGGATCTGATTAGTAAGGACGGCGAAGGATGCCGGCGTGCCTGAGTGGCTGATCGGCTCGCCCTTCACGATGGCATCGAAGGCTGCCGAGCGGCCCTGGATGTCGTCTGACTTGATGGTGAGCATCTCGCGGAGCGTGTATGCGGCACCGTAACCGAGGAGCGCCCACACTTCCATTTCGCCGAAACGCTGACCGCCGTTCTGCGCCTTGCCGCCGAGCGGCTGCTGCGTGATGAGGCTGTACGGACCGATGGAACGCATGTGGATCTTGTCTTCCACCATGTGGTGGAGTTTCAGGATGTACATGTACCCGACGGCGATGGTCTGTGCGAAGGCCTCGCCGGTCTGGCCGTCGAAGAGCCGCATCTTGCCCGAACGATCGAAGCCGGCCTTTTCGAGCTCATCGCGGATCTCATCAGGGGTCGCGCCTGCGAACGGCGGGACGATAGCCTGGTAGCCGAGCGTGTGTGCGGCGAGACCGAGGTGCATCTCAAGGATCTGCCCGAGGTTCATGCGGGACGGAACGCCGAGCGGCGTGAGGATGATATCGACCGGGTTGCCGTCCTTGTCGTACGGCATGTCCTCTACCGGGAGCACGCGGGAGATGACACCCTTGTTGCCGTGGCGGCCGG
>JAKAJB010000021.1 GCA_021813965.1 bacterium
GCTGATGCGGATATCGCCATGCTGCTCGTACTGCTCGGCCGCGACGGCGCCCTGCTTCACGAGCTCGAGCAGGGCGAGGAAGGATACGACGATCTCCACTTTCTCCTTCGCGCCGCCGGTGAAATCTTTGAAGGAAAGTGTGATGGCGCTCTGCACGCGCTTCGCGAGCGTGTCCATGACTTCCTCGATCGAGATAAGCGGCTTCACGCGCGCCTCCGGCAGTTCCTCGACCGCTTCGCGTGCGGCGAGGATGCGTGCGAGCGCCTCGGCAAGTGCGTCCGGCGCGAGGTCGCGCGAGGGCGCGAAAAACGGCTCCGGCGCGCGCTCCCCTGCCGGCAGCATGACCGTCTTGCCGAATATGCGTGCGAGCTCACGCGTGGCTTCGCGCACTTTCTCATACGCCGCGAGGCGGCGCTTCAGGTCATCGATATCTTCGTTCTCTTCCTCGGTGAGGGTGAGGTCTGGGATGAGCGATTTCGATTTGATGAGGAGCAGCGTTGCGGCGATCTGGATGAAGTTCGCAGTCTCCTCCACCGGGAAGGTCTCCTGTGCGCGGATGTGCTGTATGAAATCCTCGGTGATGTTCGCGAGGGCGAGGTCGTTCACCAGGAGCTTGCGCGCCTCGATGAGGTCGAGCACGAGCTCGAAGGGACCCTGGTAGGCCTCCGTCTGGATGTTGAAGCTAGTCTTCGGAAGCGTCGGGTTCATTGATGGAGAGGTGCAGTTCCTGGAGCTGCTTCGGCGAGAGCGGTTTGGGCGCGTTCATGACCGCTGTCTTCCCTCCGCGCGTCATCGGGAATGCTTGCACTTCGCGGAGGTAGGTCTCGCCGGTGAGGTTCATGATGGTGCGCTCGACGCCGAGCGCGATGCCGCCGTGCGGCGGCGTTCCGTAGCGGAACGCTTTGAGCATGTGGCCGACGCGCTCCTCAAGCTCTTCGCCGGTGAAGCCCATGACTTTGTAGACCGCTTCGAGAATCTCCGGTTTGTGCGCGCGAATGGAGCCGCCGCCCGATTCGAAGCCGTTGCAGACGAGATCGTACTGCGTCGTGAGGATGTCGGGGATGTTCTTGCCCTCCATAAGCCACTCGAGATGTTCCGGAATCGGCATCGAGAACGGGTTGTGCGTGAAGGTCCATCCGCCCTCATCGGTTTTCTCGAAGAATGGGAAGTTCACCACCCACGCGTATGCGAGGACGCCCTTCTCCTTGTCCTCATCGGTGCGCAGATCGAACTTGTCGGCACCGTACTTCTCCATAGCCTCCTTGTATGAGATGCGCGGGAACGGTTTCTGTTTGATGGCGTATCCCATCGCTTCGACGACGGTCGTGACCATGTCTTCGACGGCTGCCATGACGTCTTCCATCGTGACGAATGACATCTCGATGTCTATTTGCGTGTGTTCGAAACCGCGGTCAGCGCGGAGGTCTTCATCGCGTACGGCGCGGGCGATCTGGAAATACCGCTCGAAGCCGGCAGTCATGAGAAGCTGCTTGTATTGCTGCGGCGATTGCGGAAGCGCGTAGAACTTGCCCGGCTGAAGGCGGGACGGCACGACGAAGTCACGCGAGCCCTCGGGGGTCGATTCAGTGAGGAGTGGCGTCTCGATTTCGGTGAAGTCGCTCTTGAAAAGATGCTCGCGGCAGCGCCGAATGAATTCGCTGCGGATTTTCATATTCTTCTGCATCCGTTCCGAACGCAGGTCGAGGTAGCGGTATTCGGCGCGGACATTCTCGTCGATGCCGCTCGTGTCGCCTGAAATGTCGAACGGCATCGCCTCTGACGGGTTCAGGACCTCGATACCTTTGATCTCGAGCTCGATGTCTCCGTTCTGGCGGTCAACCTGCGCGTTCTTCTCCGGGCGCTTGTTGACCGTGCCTTCGACACGGACGACGTACTCGTTCCGTATCTCTTTCGCCGTTTCCATCGCCGGGCTCGCCGGGAGGACGACACCCTGCACTTTCCCAGAACGGTCGCGGAAATCAAAAAAGACCATTTTTCCCTGGTCGCGCCTGACATCCACCCAGCCCGAGATGCTGACGGTCTCGCCGACGTGCTTCCCCAATTCCCCTATAAGTGTGCGTTCCATAGTGCCTATAAAATAACACATCCCACGTTTCCGTGGGATGTTTAGTGCGATATCTCCTTGTATCGCGTTATCGCGGTAAAGAACGTTCGAGATACGACCTGAAGTTGCCGCCACAGAGGTTGTCGACTACCCGCTCTGAGAATCCTTCTGCGCCGAACGGCGTTGCTGCCGTGAGCCTCGCATGCAGGATGTCGAACATCGTGTTCCCCTGCCTGATGATTTCGACCGGCCGGTCGGGAAAGTATTCCCCGAACGTGCCGCCGGTCTTAAGCATCCGCGTCATACGGATGAATTGTTGCTCGGCCTTGGTCGGCGTCTGGTCGATGTGGGGACAATCGCTCCCGATGCCGATTGCTTCGCTCCCAACGGCCGTGACGGCGTGCACTACATGCTTCAAGAAGTTGCGAAGCGGGTCGCCCCTCTTCTTCCCCGCCCACTCCCTGCCGAGGTAGAAAGAAATGAGGAGGATGCCGATGTAGCCGCCTGTCGCCACGACGTCTTCCATCGTACCGTCGACCACGTTCCGGGAGTGTTGGAAGACCGATGCGCAGCCGGTGTGGCTGATCATCGGTTTCAACGGCAGTCCTTCCTTCTGAATGAAGTCGAGCGCCATACGAACCGTTCTTTGGTTCGCATGGGATAGGTCGAGTAATATCCGGCATTCGGCCATCCACTCGAGCATTTCCTTGCCGTGGTCGGTGAGACCGATTACAGAGGCGAATCCTCCGCCATATTCGGTCGGATCTCTGTAAGCCAGCCGCATAACGCGAACGCCTGCATGGTAGAACTGCTGAAGGCGCGCGCGGGTCATGCCGGGAGGCGTGTGCTGCATCCCGAATAGGAGCCCCATGCTTCCTTGCCGGCGGACATCTGCGGCGGAGCGGATTTCATGTACGCCATGGTTCGTGAGCGCTACCTCGCGGAAGTCGCGATGAACGGCGAGAGCCGCTTCGAACTCCTGAACGAACGGTGGCACGCTTGTGACGTGAGCGAGTGAGAGCCGCGGCCGCTTCGATGGATCGAACACAGGCGGTTGGCCCTGGAGGGCTAGGAACGCCATGGAATCGGCGTACGACTTCTGTTCGGGCATTGCTGTCTCCTTTGAGGTGGAAGGTTCGAATCCCGAAATCGGGCTGAAAAACAGACTAGCAGATTTTATATAAAAGTCAAGACGCTTATGTGATGCCGATGGCGGCGCGCACCTGCTCCATCTTCGCTTCGCTTATTGTGCGGGCCTCCTGCTTCCCTCTCCTGAGGACGTCGTCGATGAGGCTGGGGTTCTGGGCGAGCTCTTCGTACTTGGCGCGAATGGGGGCGAGATAACGGTCGAGGTCTTCGAACAGGAGCTCTTTGAGCATCTTGTAGTTGCCATGATGCTCGTCGTACATCTTCCCGAGCTCGCTCTCAGTGCGTACCAACTTATGCATCGCGTAGACGTTCTCAGGCCGGTCGCCGGAGGAGTCGGTGACGATGCTCATGACACGCTTATGGAGCTCGTCGCGAGTGGCGAAGAGCGGAATGACGTTGCCGTAGCTCTTGCTCATCTTGCGGCCGTCGGTGCCGGGGACCACGGCGACGTCCGGAAGGATGTACGGTTCGGGCAGTTTGAAAACTTCGGTCTTGAAGATGCGGTTGAATTTCTCCGCAGTGTCGCGCGCGTACTCGACGTGCTGTTTCTGGTCAGCCCCTACCGGTACGACCGCCGCATCGTAGAGGAGGATGTCAGCCGCCATGAGCATCGGGTAGTTGAAGGTGCCGACGCTTATCTCCTTGTTCTTCGCCTCGGCATCTTTATACGCGTGGGCGCGCATGAGGTACGGCATCGTGGTGATGGCGTCGAAAATCCAAGCGAGTTCGGTGCAGGCAGGCACGTCTGACTGCTTGAAGAGCACCACCTCTTCGGGGTCGAGGCCGATGGCGAGATAGGCCATCACGAGCTCGCGCGTGCGGCGCCTCATCTCTTCGGCGTCCTGCATCGAGTTGAGCGCGTGATAATCGGCGACGAATATGAACGGCCGGTACTTCCCGCTCTGCGCGAGCTCGACCTGCTGGCGCATCGCGCCGAAATAATTGCCGATATGCAGGTCGCCGGTCGGCTTTATCCCGGAGACGAGTGTCGCGAGCTTCGTGCTAGTCATATGCCCTGTACGATACCACACCTTGACGACCCTCCGCAGAGAGCTATCGTTAGGACAGAAAGGAGGGTTCATGCCGTGAACTCAATGCAAAAAGCAGCCTTCGAGGCCGCGACGGAAGTGATGACCATCACTGCCATGTTCTATGGCACATGGGCGATCCTCGGAGTTGCTCTATGGTTCTCCGCTTTCCAGCCTCCGCCTCGGCGGGGTTACCTTTGAACGCACCTTGACAGTATCGGATAGTAGCGTAGATTCATTTCAGGACAGAAATCTCAACCAGCGCGAAAAGGGGGTGTAAAATGCAATTGCAACCGGTAACAACAACCACGCATCTCGCAAAAAAGGGAAAGGGCGAGGATGCCTATTCGAAGGAAGAGGCTCTCATTGCCCTCATCGTGTCCTGCATCGCGGCCGGAATCTTTCTCTGGGCGATCGCAGGCTTCCCCTTCTGATCCCGTTCTCTTGCTCGGTGAAAAGTCCCCGCTTGTCGGGGACTTTCCTTTCGTGTTGTGCGCCGGGAAGGATTCGAACCTTCGTAGGCCGAAGCCGACAGGTTTACAGCCTGTTGTAATTGACCACTCTACCACCGACGCGGTGCGCCCAGTATAGCCGATTCCGGCTATTATTTCAAAACGAGGACGAGCACGCCGTGCTTGCCCTTGCGCACGAGCGCGTAGCCGCCCGGGAGGTCGGCCGGGTGGATCTCTTGAGCCGGGTTCTCTATTCCGAAGCCGCCGAGCGTGATTCCCTTCCCCTCAATGAGGCGCCGCGCGTCGCTCTTGCTCGAAGCGAGG
This sequence comes from bacterium, assembly GCA_021813965.1. GTDB lineage: Bacteria > Patescibacteriota > Minisyncoccia > Phycocordibacterales > Phycocordibacteraceae > C7867-001. The sequence goes on from JAKAJB010000021.1 coordinate 5,019, forward strand.
CCGCCCTCGACGAGCATGTCGGCGAGCAGGACGCCGGTCTCGAGCTCTTTGCGCTGAAGCGCTACCGAAGGCGCCTCGGCGAGTGCGACGGCGAGAGCCTCGCGCGAGAGTTCGCTGAACGGCGTATCGCCGAAGAGCGCGTCAGTCGCGGCTGCCGCCTGCGCGGTAGCGGCTGGACCATGCACGATCTCAGTCACGAGCCGCGCGAGCGTCTCTTGTGCCTGGCGCTCGCCCGGGTTGCGGCGGTGGAGCTCCATCAGGGCGCCGATCTCAGCAAGCGGCATGAAGGTGTAGACGTTGAGGTATCGCTCGATGTTCGCGTCCGGCAGGTTGATCCAGAATTGGTAGAACTTAAAAGGAGATGTCTTCTCCGGGTCGAGCCAGACGGCGTTACCCTCGCTCTTGCCGAATTTCTTGCCGGTCGCATCGGTGACGAGCGGCATGCCGAGCGCGTAGGCCTGCTTCCCCGTGCGCTTCCTGATGAGGTCGACGCCCGAGAGGATGTTCGTCCACTGGTCGGAGCCGCCGATCTGCAGATCGACGCCGTACTCCTGGTTGAGGGTGTAGTAATCGAAGCCCTGGAGGAGCGCATAGGTGAACTCGGTGTAGGAGATGCTCTCGTCCGGCGTGTCGAGGCGCTTCTTGATGATGTCGCGCTTCACCAGATCGTTCACGGTGAAGTGCTTGCCGACGTCGCGCAGGAACGGCACGAGCTTCACTTTCATGAGCCAGTCGGCATTGTCGACCATCTTGAACGGTACGGTGCCGAGCACTTTTTTCAGTTGGCTCTTGAGTGCGCGCGTGTTCGTCGCGACAGTTTTCTCATCGAGCATCGGCCGCTCTCCTTTCTCTTTCGGGTCGCCGATCATGCCGGTGCCGCCTCCCACAAGGAAGACGAGCTTGTGGCCGGCGTCGCCGAGGCGCTTCAAGAAGAGCACGACGGCGAGGTTGCCGATCTGAATCGAGTCGGCCGTCGGGTCCACGCCGAGGTAGACGGTGCGCTTCTCGGCGAGTATCTTCTCCGGCTCTGCGGAGAAATGCTCGATAAGCCCGCGGGCTTTCAGTTCTTCAGCGAGGCTTGCCCCGTTTGAACGCGAGTACTCGAGTTTTCTAATGGGGGTCATACCGGAAACTATAGCACTACTCATCCGTGTCGATAAACCCGCCTGCTTGGATTTCCCAGAGCTTCTTGTAGAGGTTGCTCTCCTGGGCGAGGAGCTCGTCGTGCGTACCGGTAAGGGCTACGGTGCCATCTTCGATCACGATGATGCGGTCCATCTTCATGACGGTCGAGAGGCGGTGCGCGATGGTGATGACCGTCTTGCCCTGCATCAGCTTCGCGAGCGCGTCCTGGATAAGCGCCTCGGACTCGGAATCGAGGCTCGAGGTCGCTTCATCGAGGACGAGTATCGGTGCATTCTTGAGGATGGCGCGGGCGATGGCGACTCGCTGGCGTTCGCCACCTGAGAGCTTGATGCCGCGCTCGCCGACATACGTATCGTATCCTTCAGGCAGCTTCGAGATGAATTCGTGGCAATGCGCCTGCTTCGCCGCAAGAATCATTTCTTCTTCTGTCGCGTCCCGTTTACCGTAGCAGATGTTATCTCGTAGCGTCCTATGGAAGAGTATCGACTCTTGAGGGACGAAGGATATGTTCGATCGCAAGCTCTCCTGCGTCACAGTGCGGATATCTTGACCGTCGACGCTGATCAATCCTTCGTCTGGATCGTAGAGGCGGAAGAGGAGGCTCGTAATCGTTGACTTCCCTGCTCCGGAGGGGCCGACGAGCGCAATCTTCTCGCCGCCATTGATGCGAAGCGTAAAATGACTGAGGACCATGCGATTCGTCACGAATGAGAATGAGACGTTTTTGAATTCAACGACTCCCGCAGCGAGCGTGAGCGGCATCGCTTCTGCCGCGTCTTGGATGGCATGCGGCGTTTCCATGATACTAACCATTTCCGAGGCGTCAGCGAAAGCATCGTAGAGCTGCCGCAGCGTGTTGCCGATATTCCACACCTGGTCGATGAGGCCGAGTATGTACACTTGGATCAGGACGAAATCACCAACGGTCAGCAGACCGCGTTGCCAGAGCAGCACGGCGCCGCCCAAAAGCCCCACTTCGACGATAAGAGCGAGTGCTTGCTGGATGCCCTGGACCCACAGGTTCGAGTTCCAGGAACGGAGCGTTATCGACCGCCACGATGTCACAATCGAGCTCAGGATCGATTCCTCGTGCTTCTCGGTCGCGAAGTAGGCGATGGTCGAGTGATTCCCGATAGCGTCCGAGAGTGCGCCGGTCATACGGCTGTCTTCGGCGACGCGTGCGACGCGGAGCGAGTGTCGCCACATTGTGAGTAGTACCTGTATGGTTATGAAAAGCACGACCCAGACGAGCAATCCGATGCCGAGCCACATGTTCCTGGCGTAGAGGATGTAGATGCTCCCGGCGGCGAAGAGGAATGTCTGGAAGAAATTGAACAAAAAACTGTCGAATACCTGCTCATATGCCCGCGAATAGCGTGTCACGCGGCGCGTGAGCGTCCCGGTGAAATTGGAGATGAAGAAATCATGGCTATGACGAATCAGGTGCGAGAAGGCAGAATCAGTGAGATCGGCCATGACGTGCGCCTCTGCATATTGCACTGCGGCCATCTGGATGCGTCGTGCGACCCAGCTCACGATGCCGATTGTCGCGTAGGCGAGGAGGACCAGGAACAATGACGCGACGATCGTCGAGGAGGGTTTTCCGGACGAGAGGATGTTTATGAATCGCCGCAAGTAGAGCGGTGCCACGACGGAAGCGATCTGCATGATGATGGTGCCCGCGATCGCCATGATAAGCGTCTTCGGATATTTCAAAGCCGCAAAAGTATAGGCCCGCAGTACGGGCCAGACGCGTATGTCTTTCTTCGTTTCCGGAGGCATATTGAGATTATACCACAAAAGCGTCGTCTCGCTCATCGTCGCGCGAGCGTCGATAGTCCTGCGAGATTAGCGCGCGAGGAAGAGGAGGCCGATGGCAGGAGCGACGAACCACCAGAAGAAGTACTGCTGCGGCGCGAACAGAATGTTGACCGCGGGAGTGAACGTGTAGACTGAAGCGACCGGGAACACGTGATACGCGAGCGCGAGCAAGAAGGCTGCCCCGAGGAACGAAAGCGCGATGAGCCCGAAGATGCCTATATAGAGGAAGTCCGAGACGACGACGCGCCGCAGGACGATATAAAACGCGAGTGTGAGACCCAGGTAGAGGCCGATGTGCGCAAGGAGTGCTGTGAGTGCGGGCGCTGTCGGCAGATAAGACATATACGGGAACATCGCATAGAGCGCATACGCCGCATAGAACGCGAGGAGGACGGCGACGAGAGGTCCGCGCCCGACATACCACGCGAAAAGGAAGAAGACCGAGAGCAGTATGAGGACGATGAGAAAATCGCTCGCGAAACTCCACGCGGTGAGCGCGGAGTGCGTCGCGAGCGTGCTCACTTGAGCGAGGCCTTGGGTGGCAGACATGCCACTAGTATACACACTCGCGGGCTAGAGTCCCTCGGTTTTCAACTCTTCGAGGGCTTTCTTGGCTTTGCCGGAGAGCTTGTGCGGGAGCGCCACTTCGAGGCGGATGATGAGGTCGCCACGTGAGCTCCCGCCCTGCGGGATACCCTTGCCGCGCACGCGTAGGTGCTCCTCGGCGCGTTTCATCGGCGGTATCTTCACCTCGAGCGTCTTCCCTTCCAGCGTCTCGATGGAGACCGTGGTACCGAGGAGCGAGTCGGTGAGCTTCACCGGCAGGTCCATGAGCAGGTTCGAACCGTCGCGGCGGAAGGTCGGGTGCGGCTTCACATGGACTTTCACGTAGAGGTCGCCCGCGACACCGGTCTTCACCGCCTCGCCCTGTTGCGGGAGACGGATCATCTCGCCGTTGTCGATGCCGGCGGGGATGGTGATCTTCATCTCCACTTCTTTGCGCAGGACGCCGTGGCCCTTGCAGTTCGTGCACTTCTCTTTCGGTATCTTGCCCGTGCCGTCGCAGGCGGTGCAGGGGCGCGTGCTCGCCATCTGCCCGAAGACGGTGTTGCGCACCTCATGGACGCTGCCGCTGCCGTTGCAGGTCTTACACGTCTCAAGTTCGGTGCCCGGCTTGGCGCCGTTCCCTTTGCAGATGTCGCAGGTGGAGACTTTGCCGATGAGGACGGTGCGCTCGGTGCCGAAGACCGCGTCTTTGAACGGGATCTCGAGGTCGATGGAGATATCGCGGCCGCGGGGCGTGCGCGCCTGGCCGCGGCCGCCGTTGAAGATATCGCCGAAGATATCGCCGAAGTCGAACTCGACGCCGCCGTTGCCGAAGCCCTGCTGGAATTGGGAGAAATCGAATCCGCCGAAGCCCTGGCCGCCCTGCTGCGGGCCGCCGCCCGGGAAGGACTGCCCATAGGCGTCGTACTCGCGGCGCTTCTTCTCGTCGGAAAGGACGGAGTATGCCTCGGTAATCTCCTTGAACTTCTCATCAGAACCGCCCTTGTCGGGGTGGTGCTTATGTGCGAGCGTGCGGAACGCCTTCTTGATGTCGTCCTGGGTCGCCTTCTTGTCGACGCCGAGGGTGCTGTAATAATCCTTTGCCATGTGTCCAAATATACGCTGTTCTGATTTCGTATGCA
>JAKAJB010000022.1 GCA_021813965.1 bacterium
TTCATCGACCTCGTACGGCTCTCGCTCCGTATCTTCAAGACGAAACCGACGCGCACCTTCCTCACCATCCTCGGCATGTCGGTCGGCATCAGCGCCGTCGTCTTCCTCGTGTCGCTCGGGTACGGGCTCCAATACATCCTCATCGGCAAACTCGTGACGAGCCAGGACTCGCTCATCACGCTCTCCGCCTCATACCCGGTCGAGAGCGGGCTCGACATCAGCACCTCGACTATAGCGAAGATAGATTCCCTTCCGAACGTCGCCGAGACGAGTCCGGTCGCGGAATTCTCCGGCGTGCTCACGGTCGCCAGCTCGACCGGTCTCGTCCCGACGGTGCGTGTCGCCCAGTCGAACGTGTTCCGCCTCTCGGGCACCAGCCCCGACATCGGCGCACCGCTCCAAGACGGCAGCAACGGCATCGTCCTCTCTGCGCAGGCGCTCCAGCTGCTCAATGAGCCCGCCGACGCCACCACGCTCAATAAGGTGGTGCATGTCGAAATATACATCCCGAATCCGGACGGGACGATGAAAGACGTCACCATCTCCGCACCCTTCACGGTCGTCGGCATCATCAGCGACGCGCAGCAGCCGCCGATCGCTATCATACCGGCGAGCAGCGTGCCGGTACCGATCTCTTCATTCAAAGAGGTGTACGTGAAAGCGAAAGATGCGTCGGCACTCGTCACGCTCCGTGACACCATGTCGCAGCAGGGATTCGTCATTTCGGCGAACATCGACCTCGTGACGCAGGCGGAGAAGATCACGAACGTCATCACCATCATCCTCGCCGTCTTCGGCATCACCGCCCTCGTCGTCTCGGCGATCGGCATGTTCAACACGATGCTCATCGGCTTCATCGAGCGCACCTACGAGGTCGGCGTCATGAAGTCGATCGGCGCGACCGACAGCGACGTGCGCAACCTCTTCCTCATGGAGTCCGCCGTCATCGGCCTCTTGGGAGGCAGCGGCGGCATCCTTATCGGTCTCGGCGTAGGGAAACTGACCGACGCAGTGCTCAACTTCATCTCGACTCAGATGGGTGGAAAGACGTTCGAGCTGTTCATCCTGCCGCTATGGTTCGGGGCCTTCGTCTTCATCATGTCGGTCGCTATCGGTATCGTCGCAGGCTTCCTGCCGGCACGACGCGCTTCGAAGCTCTCCCCTCGCGAGGCATTCACCAAACGATAGAACTGCTCACAGGCGGCAATACGACCGGCCCGCATATGCGGGCCGGTCGCAGTTTACATTTGGACGTATGATTGACGGTGGACCATAGGAGAGTCGAACTCCTGACCTCGTCAATGCGAATGACGCGCTCTACCAACTGAGCTAATGGCCCGTGCGAGCGATTCTACCATATCTGCGGTATAGTGGAAAAACCGGGCTATAGTATACCGGTAGTACGCATGCATGGGGTGCATGTAGACCGGGTTCGATTCCCGGTAGCCCGACTAGCCGTGCGCTTTTAGCCCCAATCTGGTATCGTGAGAGGGTTCGCGCGCTCTTAGCTCAGTTGGTTAGAGCGTTCGCCTCACACGCGAAAGGTCATAGGTCCGAATCCTATAGAGCGCACCGGGCCGGAGTATGCCGGTAGTACGCACGCTTCGGGTGCGTGTAGACCGGGTTCAATTCCCGGCGGCCCGACAAGACAAAGAAGAGAGCATGGCATGTCACATGCCGTGCTCTCTTCTTTCCTGCTCAGGCTTTTTCGTCTTGTGGACCGTACAGGATTCGGTCACGGATAATTTCCTCGCCGACGCTCGAAAATTTCCGCGACCCCGGCTCGCTGTCTCGCCTGCTGGCTCGACGTGCTACGCCTTTCGAATCCTGTACGGCCCTACAAAACAATAGCCGCCAAATGCTTTCGCATTCGGCGGCTTTGTTTTGTGGACCGTACAGGATTCGAACCTGCGACCCCCTCATTGCAAATGAGGTGCTCTACCAACTGAGCTAACGGCCCATTACCCCACTCTATCACTTCTTCTCGATAATTTGAAGCCGGAGGCTCCCAGACGGGCCAGGGTTATCTATCGCTCGAGCGCGAGGTTGACCAGGTGCCCGAGGAAATCCGGCAGTGAGACGCCGACCGAGGCGAGGGCTTTCGGCATAAGCGACTCCGGTGTGAGCCCCGGCAGCGTGTTGGTCTCGAGGTAGTAGATACCCTTCGGCGTGACGATGAAGTCGCTCCGCGAGTAGTGGCGCAAGCCGAGCGCGCGATGCATCACGCGCGCTATCCGCTGCAACTCTTCGGTATCGACGCGCGAAAAATTGCCAGGACACACTTCGCGAGTTGTGCCGGAATATTTTGCATCATACGAGAAGAAGTCGCTCTCGGGGGGGACGATCTCGATCGTCGGGAGCGCGTAGAGCGTTTCGCCGCGGAACCCCTCGACGATGCCGAGCGTCGCTTCCCGCCCGCGGACGTATTCCTCGACGAGGACGCCCGACGCATCTGCTGCGAAGAGCTCATCGATAGCTGCGAGCACCGGTGCATAGCCTCCCACAATGGAGACGCCGACCGAAGAGCCCCACCCGAGAGGCTTCACCACGACCGGCTGGCTGAATTCCCGAGTGATGTCGTGCGCAGCTGCTTCGCTGTCCTCGGCGCGCTCGATATGACGGAATGCCGGGGTAAGAAGACCTGCCTCCTGCGCATGCATCTTTGACATGACTTTGTGCATCGCGAGATAGGAGCCGAAAGAGTCTGCGCCGGCATACGGGACGCCGAACCGCTCGAGGAGTTTCTGCACCTCGCCGTCCTCGCCGTATTCGCCATGCAGCCCGATGAGCGCGACATCGATCTGTCGCAGAACTCGCTCGGGAGATACGGTACGGCCGCGGTCGTGCCACTGGCCCTGTCGATCGATGTAGATGTCGCGTGCAGCGAAGCGTTCCCCGGGAAGATTGGCGAGGATAGACGCGCCGGTCTTGAGCGATACCTCGTGCTCGCGTGACGGTCCGCCTCGTAATACACCCACTATGGTCTGCATACCGATAAGTATACCAGGCAACCGAAGCAGGAACATGCGCTCGAAGTGAGCGGCGTCCGTGCCTGGCTGACACGGCGCCTTACTCTCGACTCGTCAGCCTCCGAGCCAACTTATCACGCATGTTCCTGCTTCGGGCGGCGCGATGACGCGCGAGCGAGAAGCGATGCGCCTCGCTGTTGGCGAGCACGGCGTCCGCCTCAGAGACGCCCGCGCGCCGCGCGCCGATTATTTCGCGCGGACGATGCCGCTCATCCTTCACGACCGCCATGACCGGGATGGCGATGCCAGCCTCGGTGAGCACGCTCTCCGCCGCTTTCTTCTGCGTGGTCCCGCCGTCTATCACGATGGCTTCCGGCAGCGGCCACTCCGGGTGAGCGAGCCGACGCGAGAGGATTTCCTTCAAGGAGGCGATGTCATCATTCTTCTGTACGCCGCGGATAGTGAACGTCCGATACTCTTTTTTATTCGGCACGCCGCCCACAAGCACGGTCATCACGCCGATCGCATTGGTGCCCGCGAGATGCGCCGTATCGTATGCCTCGACCCGAATCTCCGTGGACATCGGATATCCACGGCCGCCGTGGATATCCGATGTCCACGAACTAGGCGACATTTCGAGATTCTCCTCCTTGATGAGCGAGACGTCCTGGATGTGATCGAGCGCGAAGAGTTCGCGCCGAGCTTCGGCGGCATCCTCGAATCGTTCTTCTTTTGCTGCCTTTGCCATCTCGCGCGCGAGACGTTTGCGCAGCTCGCTGACGCGACCGGCGAGGAAAAGTGCAACATTGCGTATCGATTTCTTATACCTCTTCGGATCGAGCTCCCGCGGATATTGTCCGATCTGACGATTAAACTCGATCTTTGAGCGGATGTGTTTGCTCTTTGTCGTCACCGGCTTCGGCGTGTCATAAAAAGGAAAAATCTTACGGATAAGCCGGAGTGCTTCACGCAATTGCGGTCCCGACGGAAATGGTCCGAATATGCGGCTTATCTGCAGGCTCGTTTTCTCCAAGGTTGAACCTTGTAAATCTTTGCCACGCATCGTGAGCACGCGTGGCCATTCTTCTTTCGTGATGACCACATACAAGAAGCTCTTGTCATCCTTCCCTTCCACGTTCGCCTTCGGCAGGTACTTCTTGATGAGCGCCGCCTCGCGCACGAGTGCCTCGAGCACCGTCGGCGTCGTCTCATGCACGACTCGATCGGCCTTCGTAACCATATCCACGATGCGCGGGCCGCGCGTCGCGATGAGATCGTCGTCGAAATAGCTCCGCACCCGGTCGCGGAGCGAGGTCGCCTTGCCGACATAGAGCACCGTCCGCCCTTTCTTGAAGAGGTACACGCCCGGCACATCCGGCAGATTATTCTTTTGCAGATCGCTTTTTTGCATGACGATGAAGCGCTTTCGCGAGGTAGGCACCCGTGTGAGAGCCCTCGGTATCGGCGACTTCCTCGGGCGTGCCTTTCGCGACGACTTTACCGCCACCCGCGCCGCCCTCGGGGCCGAAGTCGATGAGGTGATCGGCGCTCTTGATCACGTCGAGGTTGTGCTCGATGACCACGACCGTGTTGCCGCGCACGACGAGCTCCTGCAGTATCTCGATGAGCTTCTTCACGTCCTCGTAGTGGAGGCCGACCGTCGGCTCGTCAAGCAGGTAGATGGTCTTCATGGACATTGGGCGGTAGAGCTCGCTCGCGATCTTCACGCGCTGCGCTTCCCCGCCGGAGAGCGTCGTCGCGCTCTGGCCGAGTGTGAGGTATTCGAGCCCGGTCGAATTGAGCGAGGCGAGGCGCTCGGCGATAGCGGGGATATCCTCGAAAAACTTCTCCGCTTCCTCGACCGTCATTTGGAGCACATCGTAGATGTTCTTGCCGCGGTATGTCACTTCGAGCGTCTCCTTCATGAAGCGTTTGCCGCCGCAGATGTCGCAGGTCACGTACACCGTCGGCAGGAAGTGCATCTCCACCGCGATGGAGCCGTTCCCCTGGCAGGCTTCGCAGCGACCGCCGGGGACGTTGAACGAGAAGCGGCCCGGCTTCCAGCCGCGGGCGCGCGCTTCGCCGGTGGCCGCGAAGAGGTCGCGGATGTGCGTGAAAGCGCCCGTATAGGTCGCGGGATTGCTGCGCGGCGTGCGGCCGATGGGTGACTGGTCGATGAGGACGGCGCGGCCGACATACTCGGTGCCGGTCAGCGAGCTTGCGTGCTCGAGCTTGACCTCGCGCTTGGCGAAGCGTGCCGCGATGTTCTTGTGCAAGATGTCGTAGAGGAAGGTGGACTTCCCGCTCCCCGAGACGCCCGTGATGCAGACGAGCTTCCCGAGCGGGATATCGACATTCTGATTCACGAGGTTATGCAGGGTCGCGCCGCGTACCTTGATCGAGCCCTTCTCGCTCGTGCGGCGCGTCTCCGGCACCGAGACTTCCTTCTCCTGCCGCAGGTAGGCGAGCGTTACCGAATTGGTCTCGTTCTCCTTCGCAGTGAGGAGGTCATCGAGCCAACCGCTCGCGACGACGCTGCCGCCGTGGACGCCCGCGCCCGGCCCGATGTCGACGAGATAATCGGCTGAATAGATGGTGTCTTCATCGTGCTCGACGACGACGATCGTATTGCCGAGCTCTTTCAGGGTGAGGAGCGTCTTGATGAGGCGATCGTTGTCGCGCTGATGGAGGCCGATGGTCGGCTCGTCGAGCACGTAGAGCGCGCCGGTTAGGCCGCTGCCGAGCTGGCTGGCGAGACGGATGCGCTGCGCTTCCCCGCCCGAGAGCGTCGCCGCCGAACGGTTGAGCGTGAGGTAATCGAGACCGACGTTCAGCATGAACGTGAGGCGGCTGTCGATCTCTTTCAAGATGGGAGCGGCGATATCTTCTTTCATTTCCGACAGCTCGATAGTGTCCACGAACTCTTTCGCTTCGCGTATCGACATGTCGGTGAAATCGACGATGCTTTTGCCCAGCGTTGTGTCTTTCTTGCTCTTAAGGAATACGCGAAGCGCCTCGGGGCGAAGCCGCTTCCCCTCACAGACGGGGCAGACCTCTTCTGAGAAGAGCGTCGCGGTGCCGAGGCCGTTGCAGGACGGACACGCGCCATACGGCGAATTGAACGAGAAGAGCCGCGGCTCGACTTCCGGGAACGACGCCCCGTCATCCGGGCAGATGAATTTCGACGAGAGCGTCTCGACCGTGCCGTCGGCGTGCTGGATCTTCACGAGGCCGTCGGCCTGCTTGAGTGCGAGTTCAAGCGCCTCCGAGAGCCGTTCACGCGCGCCCTGTGTCGACCGCGCGAATTCAGAAACGAATATCGAGTCGACGAGCGCGTCGATGCTGTGGCGCTTGTTGCGATCGAGCACGATCTTCTCGCGGAGCGATTGCTGCTTCCCGTCGATGACCACCTTCTCGTATCCTTTGGCGAGCAGGTCGTAGAGCAACTGATAGTATTCACCCTTCCGCCCGACGACGACCGGCGCGTAGATGGTGACGGCGCTCTTGTCGACCGCGACGCCCATCACCTGCGCGCCGTCTGCAGGCAAGCCCTTGCGCTTCTGTTCTACGCGGGCGAACACCATCTTGATCATCTCTTCCTTGGAGAGGCGCACGATGGGCACGTCGTGATGCACGCAGTACGGCTGCCCCGCGCGCGCATAGAGGACGCGCAGGTAATCATAAATTTCAGTGACCGTCGCTACGGTCGAGCGCGGATTGTTCGAGCGGCTCTTCTGGTCTATGGAAATGGCCGGCGAGAGGCCGGTGATCTCGTCGACGTCCGGCTTCGCCATCTGGTTGAGGAACTGCCGCGCGTACGCAGAGAGCGACTCGACGTAGCGGCGCTGCCCTTCGGCGAAAATAGTATCGAAAGCGAGCGAGGATTTGCCCGAACCCGAGAGGCCGGTGATGACCGTCATCGCGCCGCGCGGCATATCGACCGAGATATCCTTCAGGTTATGGGTCCTGGCGCCTTTGACGCTCAACCAATCACTGCCATGACGATGATCATGCGAGTCTACCCCGTTAGAGTGGTGGCGCGTTGAAAGCGACCCGTCTCTAATGGGGCTTCCGTGCCGGTGGGCATGTTCCTCTTTGGATGTTTTTTTCATGCGTAAATCCTGCCCGTGGCGGGGCAGGTACTTGATGACTATACCACTCAAACTGCGTCTTGGTAAGATGCGCTGCCGAGCGGAACCCTCGCTTAGAATTCTTGGAAGGTCGGCACCACGTTCACGAGCGCCGTGGCGGTCGCCGCGCCGCCGTTGCAGGAGACGGTATAGGTGGACTGCGTGGTGACGGCGACGGCCTGGGAGCCGCTCGTGCCCGAGGCGGAGAGGCCGGGGCCGGTCACGGAGCAGCTCGTGGTATCGGTGGAGCTCCAGGTGACGGTCGTGGTCTTCCCTGATTGCACGCGAGTCGGGTTGGCTGAGATGGTAGCCGTCGGGTTGAGGACGGTGCAGTTCTGGTACTGATAGCTGCCAGAGAGGGTGCCGTTGGTGCAGGTGCGAGTCTGAGAGGGGTCGGAAGAGCAGGTGGCGGGAGCGATGACTGACGGAGATTGGAATGCGGTGACCGAGACGCCGCTCGCGACGGTGCTGCCCCACGGGGTGGTGCAATTAGCCGGTGCCGCGCAGGAGTTCGAGCTCACGTACCAGGTACCGTTGGAGCAGGAGTAGCTGCAAGAGCCGACGTCGCCTGAGACGCAGGAGCCGGAGGAGCCGCCGGATGAGGTTGAGGAGAGGTTGCAGGAGCCGATGGTGGTGGCGGAGCAGGAGGCGGCGGGCGGAGTGCAGGAATTCGAGTTCTGGTACCAGGTGCCGTTGGAGCAGGAGTAGCTGCAGGAACCGGAGTATCCGGCGGTACAGGAGCCGGAGGACCCGCCGGAAGAAGTCGAGGAGAGGTTGCAGGAGCCGATGGTGGTGGCGGAGCAGGAGGCGGCGGGCGGCGGAGCGACCGTGAGCGTCTTGGAGTCCTGCCCCGAAGCGCCGGCGCTGTTGTAGCACATGATGGTCCATGTCTGGTTCGAATAGTACGGGCCGACAGTCCCCCAATTAACGGAAGTCGGCGCGTTCGGCCACACCAGGCCGCCATTCACATATTCGTTGCAATAGGAGGCGTTGCTGGAAGTGTATGAGAGGTTCGTGTATCCGCCATAGGCGACGGAGGTGGGGCTCATGGAGAGGGTGACGGTGGGGGTTGCGGGTGCTGCCTGGCTTGCCGAACAGGTCGGGCTTGCCGAACCCCCGTTTGATCCAGAGCAGGTCCAATATGTGGTGCTGCCGGCTGACGGGAACGTGCCATTACTTGATGAACCGCTGCTGCATTGCGTGTATGGGCTGTATGAAGAGGAGCCGTTGGGGTACGTGTATCCGTTTGCCGAGCCGCAGATTCCGGCAACAGCGTTCGAAACGCATGAGACATTTGTCGGCCCGGTCCATGTGCCGTTGTTGCAGGTGTACTGTTCCGAGCCGGTATAGCCGGCGGCGGTGTTCGAGATGGTGACGGAACCGCCCGAAGAAGCGCTCCAGGAAGAGTTCGCGGAGCAGCCGCTTCCCCAGGAGAGCGGGCCAGAATAGGAACATGGTAGAGCGGGAACTACGCAGCTACTGCCGCTCTGAATCGTTCCTGACGGGCAGGCGACAGTGAAAGGTAAAGTGTAATTATTACCCAAATAACCCCCCGCCCCGATCGCGACATATACATACCCTGATCCGGGCGACGACGGAGCTACTCCGACGGATGCACTTCCATAGACGCCGGCGACAATCTGAAATCTCGAATAACAACTCGGGAAGGCATTCGGACCCAGACCGATCGGGCCGCCGTTGACATCTCCTGCGGCAGTAAGACAACCGGTCTTTGGATTACCATCACTCCATTCTTGACATGTCATAGACACGGTTTCTCCCGGGGCATACGTCGTTTTGTTCAGACCGCAATCTATGCCAATGGTCGTGTTCTGCTGACAGGGCTGACCGACTTGGCAATAATAAATCAAATAATCTCCGCTAGCATGCGCAACACCGGCTCCACCCATGAAACTGAACGGGGCAGCAAACAGCACCAGCAAGATCGGTTTCGTCAGACTGAACTGTGAGGAATTTCTAAAAAACATGAGATGGGCCGGATTACGGTGTGGACGTCCCGGTCCCGGGCAAGATCTGGATAGCGACTGCAGGAAACTCATGCAAGGTCTTTATATTTTCCGAGGCAGTCACGCTTATAGTAGTGCCCACACCGAGATTTGCTACATTCGCAGCGACCGTCGTGAACGGGACGGGCGA
>JAKAJB010000023.1 GCA_021813965.1 bacterium
ACGGCGGGCGTTCTCAAGCGGATGACGCGGACCTGCTCTCGGCGAAAATCCTGAACCCGTCGCTCATCGATTACGCGAATAGCGAGCACTCGTCGCTCGACGCGTGGGCGCCGCCCCCGGGGATTACGGTCGATCAGATCGCCGGGTGGGGAGTCGATACGGTCGCGGGGATCGATTTCTACACCGTGCCCGGACAGGCTCTGTCTGCCGTCGCCGCTTCGCCGGCGCGCATGTACCGCCCGCTTTTCGTTGAAGACGGCGACGGCACGGTCACGACGCCGAGCGCACTCATGATGGCAAGCAGCACGCAAGTGAAGAGGTATTGGCTAAATTTGGATTCTTATAAGGTGGCAACATCTGTTCAACGCAAACATGGAGATATTTTCGAAGTGCCTCAATTGAGAGATTTCATAAAAGACCTAGTGGAGAATAGTGCGAGCATACCTCCAGCTTATATTTCAGAAAACCAACCTCTTCCAATAAAAGAAGTTAAAAAACTCACTTTCTTCCTTCATTCACCGCTCACGCTTCAGCTCACCGACTCGTCGGGTGCGGTCACCGGCATCGCGAGCGACGGCACCGTGAGCGAGAATATCCCGGGATCGACCTATGGCGAATTCGGCGAGGTGAAGTATGTGTCGGTGCCGGAGGGCGGCAGCTACGATCTCCTGATGCGGGGGCAGGGAAGCGGGACCTTCTCGCTTGATCTTCAGGAGAGCACCGGCGGAGCGGTTACCACGACGAGCTCCTTTGCGGACGTACCGGTTACCGAGAGTACGCTTGCGAGCCTGAGTATCTCGAACGGCGTCGACACAGCTTCGCCGCTCGCCGTCGACGAGCAGGGCGACGGGAAAAATGTCATCACGCTTACGCCCGAAGCGGGAGAGACGGTTCAGTATGCGCCCGCTGCTCCCGTGCCCGCCGCCGCGGGAGCGCGCAAGAGCGAGCCGGTGTCGCCGGGGAGCATCTCGATACCTGCGGTCTCTGCAGTGATGCGGTCAGACCCGTTGCCGAGCACGCCGCCGCCGAGCGCTGCGACGCTCTCGCTTGCGACTACGCTGGCAGCGGCTGTGTCCGCGCTGCCGCATGTCGCGACAACAAGCGCAGCGGCGGCGAGCGGTACGCGTGCGGCGATCGCGTTTGGACAGAAACCGACTGCAAGACGCCTCAGCGCCTCAGCGCCGTCCGCACCCGCGACGAGCGCTCAAGGAGGCGAGGCGGCCGCGCGGCCCGGGGAATCCGCGGTGGCCGCGGTCGCTCTGGCAGCTTCCGTGCAACCGCTCCTCACACAGATTGTCGGTTCGCTCTATACTGGGTTGCATATGCTCTGGTCTGCGCTCGCACACTTTCTCTGATATGAACTCAAGAGTCACTCAAATAATCCCGGCGGTGCTCGCTCTCGCAGTCATTGGATTCCGGTACTACAGTCAATGGTGCATCACCGCGAGTCTAACGTGTTATGGCGCCTGGGAGCATTGGATATATCTCGGAGTCACTAGCCCAACTTTTTTCTTTTCTGTTTATTTCGCTCCGATAGCTCTCCTCCTTATCTTCATTCCCAAAGCGATATTCAAGTCGTGGCTTAAGTTCGCCGCATGGGCGCTCCCGCTCGCATTCCTCGATATCGCTTCGACGCCGGTGTATGGGGCGATGCAGGGATTCGGCATGATGCCGAGCGGTCCGGGCCGCGACGACGCAGCGCGTTCAGACGGACAGCTTTTCCTCATCATAAGCCTCATCATCATCGTGTTCGGGTTCATCCGCGCGCGGCTCGAGGCTTCAGGGAAACGCACTGAGCGGGAAATAAAAAGCATCCTGAAAGAATCGTGGGTCGTGGTTACGGCGATAGCCGGATTTGCCTTTGCAGCCTTCCTTCTCTATCCGCCTTTCGTCCGGACGATAAGCGCATCGATTACGGATTTCGCGGGAGCGGTGTCCTTGAGTCTGGTGACGCTTGGCTACGGCGGGTATGTGGCGTATCGGAAGAACCGAGCTCATGAGCCGCTCGGCTGGAGACTCCCTCTCGCGTTTTCATTAGCAGGAGTAACCATCGTCCTCCTGGTAGCCTATTTTATGCTCGCCTGAGGCCGCTCGGGACGCTCCGGCGGGAGTGTCTGAGAGAGTACTGCTTATGGTATCCTGTCCGCATATGCAGATTTCACGAACCCATTGGATCGGTGCCCTTATCAGCCTCGTCGCCGTGCTCGCCGCCGCCGGCATCTGGTACGCCGTCGTCAGGCCGCAGCTGCCGCCGGCGCCATCAGTGTCGCCGGGCGCAGCAACATCCTCGGCGCCGGCGCTTGAGCAGGCGACGACGAGCGCGCCGGTCGCCGCATCACCGGTCGGGCCGTTCCCGATCAATGCCGCTGACGCCGCCGTCTCGTGGACCTTCAAGGGCCCGTACGCGGGCAATGACACGCTTACGACGCAGGCCAACAGTGACATCGCGAAACTCAATGCGCTCATCGGCAATGCGCAGTACGACAATTACAATCTCTACAACGGCATCGCGAATGATTATGGTTCGCTCGGTGACGGGAAGACCGCGTATCAGTATTATGATCGCGCGATACGGATACACCCTGACCAGGGTCTCGCATACATGAATCTCGGCCACCTCTTCGATGAGATGGGCGCGTATCAGTCTGCCGCGGATGCATACGCGAAGGCGGTTGCGGTCGAACCGAGCGTGCTCCAATTCCACACCGCGCGGCTCACGTACCTCACGCAGCGGCTCCCGAAAGACACGACGCTCGTCGAGGCGGCGCTCGCAGACGCGTCGAAACAGTTCGGCGATACGCCGTCCGTGCTCGCGATAGAGGCGCAGTGGCTTGCGGGGGAGGGGCGCTATGCCGACGCTATCAAGGCGTGGCAGACCGTGAAGACGCTCTCGCCCGGCACGGACACGTCGTCGATCGATGCCGAGATAGCACGGCTCCAAGCGAAGCAATGAAATACGTCGAGCGAGCGTATCCCTGGATCCTTCTCGCGCCGACCCTCCTGCCGGTCGTCATATGGGGCGGGTTCATCTACCCGTATCTCGTCCCGAAGACGCTCCTCTTCTATACGATAAGCCTCGTCGCTGTCGGGATGTTCGTGATGCTCGCGGCGCACGGACGAGTATTCTTCTGGAATCGTTTGTCGCGGCGGGAGACGTGGATTCCTGCGGCGCTTCTCGCGCTCGCGTACGGCACGAGCCTTGTCGGTATCGATTTCTACCGGAGTCTCTGGAGTCTTTTCGTCCGCGGCGATGGCCTCCTGATGCTTACCGGCGTGGTGAGCAGTTTCTACCTCATCCTGCTCTCAGCGGACCGGACCTTCTTCGAGCGGCTGCTCAGGGCGGCAGCTCTGGTCGGGACGTTCGTCGCGGTCTACGGCATCGGCGAATGGCTTCTGGGCGGCGGTCGTATCGGGAGCCTGCTCGGCAACGCCGCGTTCTTCGCCGGGTACCTCGGCATCACGACCTTCGCGACGCTTGCCGCAGCGGAGTCGCTCCCGCGCGCATGGCGCCGCGCCGCGCATGCGGGAGCGGTCCTGCAAGTCATCGCGATCATCCTCACCGCGACCCGCGGTACCATCCTCGCGCTTGCGGTCGCCGGTGCCGCATACCTCGCCTATCAGGCCTGGCGCGGGGAAGGGAAGCACCGCGTGCTCGCCGCAGGGACGCTTCTCGTGCTCGCCGTTTCCGGCGGGCTTTTCTTCGCCTTCCGCACCGAGCTTGCGAAGGTGCCGTTCACGCCGATCGCGCGCATCGCGTCGATCGGCGTGAACGACCCGGATGTCGCGAGCCGTCTTTTCATCTGGAAGAATATGGTGACCGAGATCGAGAAGAGCCCGGTGCTCGGTGTCGGCGCCGAGCATATCGACGTGCTCTTCAACCGTTTCTATGATCCGACGCTCATTTCGGAGCAGTGGTTCGATCGTTCGCACAACGCCTTTCTCGATTACGCCGCACAGTACGGCATCGGCGGACTCCTGCTCTATCTCGCGCTCATCGCTTCGTTCTTCCTCGCCGCGGCGCGCTTCGCTCGCCGCGGCGAGAAGCGCCTCGCCGGCATCCTTGCGCTCCTCGCGGTGACCTATGCGGTGCAGAATTTCTTCGTCTTCGACACCATTTCTTCGTTCTGGCTTCTGCTCGCGCTCCTCGCGGCCGCCCTCGCTGCGTCTTCCGAACCGGGGCTGCGGGAAGCGCTCGCGCTTCCCGCATGGATGCGTCCCGCGTCGCTATTGTTCGCGCTGGTGCTCGCGTACTGCATCGTGCCGGTCGCCGTTCTCCCTGCGGTCGCTGCGTATGACCTTTCTCAGGCGTACGCGTATCAGGTGTCCGACCCCTCGAAAGAGATCTCGTATCTCTCGCACGGTTTCGCGCTCGGGACGTACGGCAATGTCGAATACGGGTATGAAGCATACGACATGTACGGGAATAACCAGGTGTCGGCGTTGACCGGGCAGTCGCGCTCCGATGCGTACCAGGCCGCGGCGGCTGTCCTCACGGCGAATTTCAACCGGTACCCGTACGACGCGCGCACGGCGCTCTATCTCGCGCAAGTGCTGTCGCTCGCGCCGCAGGACGCGACGGTAGATGAAGCGCTCCTGTCCTCGGCGCTCACGCGCGCTATAGAGCTCTCGCCGAAGCGCGCACAGCCGTGGTACATACTCGCCAATCTCTCGATCAGTAGCGCGAATGCATACCCGGTCGGTTCTTCCGGACGCGCTGCCGGCTACGCTTCTGCTCGCGACATACTCTCGCGATACATTGCGCTGGTGCCGGATCTCTCCGAACCGCATTTCGTGCTCGCACAGCTCGAATACGCTGCGGGGGATTCCGCGTCCGCCGCTGCGGCGGCCGCGATAGGGAAGGCGGACTACAAGGGCGATCTCGAGACCGCGAAGCGCGCTGCGGGATACTATGAGACGGTGCTCGACCTACCGGATGCGGCATTCTTCCTGTCCGAAGTCATACGGCTCGATCCGACGAATGCGGCGGCGAAGAGCGACCTCGCGAAGATACAGACCTATGAACGATCCTCAAAATAACGAGGAGAGCCTCGCGGCGCGCGAACGGCGAGCGTTGCCGTTTTTCGTGGAATTCGTGAAGTTTGCGGCCGCCTTCGCCGTCATCATGATGTGCGCCCTCATCGCGCTGCATGCTGCGAGCGCGGCGATGCCCTGATGTACATTTCAGCCCGATTCTGGTAGAGTAGCCAGCGTACGAACCGAAGACAGCGGGTTCCGGAAACGGATAAATCCTGCCGAGGCGATCCAGCCCCAGTTTCGTGATTCACTCCGTTTATCGCGGAATAGATACGAAACAGGGAAGCCCAGTGGTAATGGTCGAACTATCAAACTGGAGCTGGGGAACTTCTCCTTCATAAATTTCGTACGAAAAATCGTATGGCAATATCAAAAGACAAGAAGCGCGAAATCGTCGCGAAACTGGATGACGCTTTCAAGGAGTCGACGTCGGTCACGTTCGTCGGCTTCACCAAGCTGACGGTCGCGAACGCGTCGAAGATGCGCACGGAGCTCGCGCAAGCGGGCGTGCGGTTCTTCGTCGCGAAGAAGACGCTCATCAAGAAAGCGCTCGAGACCCAGGGCTACGCCGGCACGCTGCCGGAGCTCCCGGGCGAAGTGGCGGTCGCATGGACCGCGGATGATGTCACGGCGCCCTCGCGCGGCGTGTATGAATTCGGCAAGAAGCTGAAGGGCGTACTCTCGCTCCTCGGTGGCGTGTTCGACGGTGCATTCGTCGACGCCACGCAGATGGTCGCTATCGCGACTATCCCGCCGGTGCCGGTTCTCCGCGGTATGTTCGTGAACGTGATCAACAGCCCTATCCAGGGACTCGTCATCGCGCTCGACAAGATCCGCGAAAAGAAAGCAGCTTAACTCCCTAATCTAAATTACTATGGCAGATGAAATGAACCCGGAAGTCGCCGCAGCGCCGGCCGTCGAGGCGGAAGCTCCGGCCGCAGCCGCAGCCGAGGAGACCGTCGAGGTCCCCGCAAAGTTCAAGAAGCTCGTTGAGGAAATCGAGAAGATGACCGTCCTCGAGCTCTCTGAACTCGTGAAGGTGTTCGAGAAGAAGTTCGGCGTGAGCGCCGCAGCCGTCGCCGTCGCAGGACCGGCAGCCGCAGGTGCCGCTGAGGAAGAAGGGAAGTCGACGGCAGACGTCGAGCTCACCGACTCCGGCGCATCGAAGATCGCCGTCATCAAGGTGGTGAAGGAAGCGCTCGCTCTCGGTCTCAAGGAGGCCAAGGACCTCGTCGATGCGGCTCCGTCGATGCTCAAGACCGGCATGAAGAAGGAAGATGCCGCCGAGCTCGCGAAGAAGCTCACGGACGCCGGAGCAAAAGTCACTCTCAAGTAAGTGAGCAAAATGGGAAAGTCAGACTTTCCCATTTTCGAGCGAACGCAGAGAGAAAGCCTACGTACCTTGAAGTAACCTTCAGCGTACCTTTTGCGGAGACAGGAAAAGCACAGCAAAACGCGCTGCCGTCAATGACGGCAGCGCGTTTTGCGTTTTGTCAGCCGAGCCCGTACACTACCGACAACTATGGAACCTCTCGCAAAGATATTCGGCTCACCGGCTCGCCTCAAGACGCTTCGCCTCTTCCTGTTCAATCAGAACGCCAATCTCTCACCCGACGATATTGCGAAACGCACGAAACTCTCGGTCGTCGCAGTTCGTCGCGAGCTTACTGAGCTCACTGCCGCCGGGCTCCTGCGCAAGAAGGGTGCTCGCGCCGCGGCACGCTACCAGGTGAACCCGCGATTCGAGCACCTCGCCGAACTCGACAATTTCATCCGCGATACCACAAGCGTCCGCCCCCAGGACATCCTCGCCGCGCTCCGCCGCGCGGGTACCCCCCGCCTCGTCGTGCTCTCGGGACTCTTCGTCGGCATCATCGAATCCCAGATCGATCTGCTCATCGTCGGCGATACGATCGAGGAGCGCGTCCTCGCGACCGCCGTGCATTCGCTCGAGGCTGAGCTCGGACGCGAGATACGCTATGCGTCATTCGCGACCGCCGATTTCCGGTACCGTCTCGGCGTCTACGACCGCCTCCTCCGCGACGTTTTCGACTATCCACACCGCGTCCTCGTCGATAAGATAGGCCTCTAAAAATGCTATACTTCCGGCAGGTGCTCGCACGATTAGGCGCGAGTCATTAGCCGTAAAACAACGCATTATCTACTATGGTTTTCACTACTTGGGCGGACGTATTGAGTCAGTCGTTCCAGAACCTCTTCTACGGGTCGATGGCATTCGTGCCGAATCTCGTCGTGGCGGTCATTATCTTCGTTGTCGGTTGGCTCGTCGGTGTCGGTGTCGGCCGCGTCGTCGAGCAGATCGTGAACGCGCTCCGTGTCGATCAAGCGCTCCGCGCGACCGGTCTTGAGAAGGTGCTTTCGCGCGCGGGCTTCGGCCTGTCGTCGGGCAAGTTCCTCGGCTTCCTCGTGAAGTGGTTCTTCATCATCGTCTTCTTGGTAGCCTCGCTCGACGTGCTTCACCTCACGACGGTGAATCTCTTCCTGAGCGATGTGGTTCTCGGCTACTTGCCGCAGGTTATCGTCGCGGTCCTGATCCTCTTGGTCGCGGCAGTCATCGCGGAAGCGGCGCGCCGTGTCGTCGAAGGTTCGGCGAAGGCGGCGCAGCTGCATGCCGCCGGCTTCCTCGGCAAGGTCGCGCAGTATTCGATCTGGGCCTTCGCTTTCCTCGCTGCGCTCGCGCAGTTGAATGTCGCGACGGCGTTCGTCCAGACGCTCTTCACCGGTATCGTCATCGCGGTCTCGCTCGCGCTCGGTCTCGCTTTCGGCCTCGGCGGTCAGAAAGCGGCAGAACGCTACATCGATCGCTTGAGCGACGAGTTCCGGGGCTAGCCCTCATTCTCCTCAGAAAAACCGCCCTCCCCCTCGGGGGAGGGCGGTTTCCTTTGAGAGGGTTGACGCTTTCACCCTGCTCGTCTATACTCGCATTACGTGTCTACGAACCGAACGAACCAGTTTTCCAAGGGAGCGGATAGGCCGTAACGGCCCGCGCGTGTAAACGCGAAAGAACCGCCCTCGAGGCGGTTCTTTCGTTTCGAAAGAAGGACACCGATTTTTGACATACGAATACGCAAAGGTAATTGAAACCCTCACGGCCTCAACAGCCGTGAGGTATCAGATTGCAAAAAATGATTGTGGTATACAAAGTTCCGCACGAGAGATATAAGAGTGCACGGTGGATGCCTTGGCCTAGGACGGCTATGAAGGACGCGATTAACCTGCGATAAGCTTCGGGGAGGCGGTTTATAGCCTTTGATCCGGAGATTTCCGAATGGGGAAACCCTGTCAGTCTTGAACTGATAATCCGCGGAGTAACGTCTGCGAGAAGCAAACCCTGGGAAGTGAAACATCTCAGTACCAGGAGGAAAAGAGAACAATATGAGTTGCGTTCTCTTCAAGCATTATGTTTGTTTGAAGGGAACGCGACTCTCGTGATACCCCGAGTAGCGGCGAGCGAAAAGGGAAAAGCCCAAACCTCTTTCTTCGGAAAGGGGGGTTGTAAGATGCGAACTTCGTACTTGTACGAGAAGAGTTACAAAACGTCTGTATAGCGGAAGCTGCTGGGAAGCAGCGCCCCAGAGGGTAATGGCCCCGTACGCGAAATAGAGACGACTCTTGTTTGTATTCTTGAGTAGCTCGAGACACGAGTAGCTCGAGTGAATCTGCCGGAACTAACCGGTAAGGCTAAATACGTCCTATGACCGATAGTGAACCAGTACCGTGAGGGAAAGGTGAAAAGAACCCCGAGAGGGGAGTGAAATAGACCTGAAACCGTGTACTTACAAGGGGTCGGAGCGGATGCTTGCATCCGTGACGGCATGCCTATTGAAGAATGAGCCGGCGAGTGTGTATATCTTGC
>JAKAJB010000024.1 GCA_021813965.1 bacterium
CGGTTCCATACCGCACATCATCGAGTCGCTCGTCTGGCTCGGTATCGAATGGGATGAAGGCGTCGACAAAGGCGGCCCGCACGCGCCGTACCTGCAGTCCGAGCGGCTCGATCTCTACCGCTCCTACGCAGAGAAGCTTATCGCAGCGGGACACGCCTATCCCGACCCTTATGCCGAAAGCGAGCTCGAAGCGTTCCGAGAAAGAGCTGCCGCCGAAAAACGACCCTTTCTCTTCCGTGATCATCGGCCGGAGGTCGTCGAGGCGTGGGATGGCACGAGGCCGCTCCGCTTCCGCGCGCCGCGCGTCGCGCGATACGAATGGGACGACGTCGTCCGCGGGCATCTCTCGGCAGGGGAGGAGGCCATCGATGACTTCATCCTCATCAAGAGCGACGGGTATCCGACCTACAACTTCGCACATATCGTCGATGACATCCTGATGGGCGTCACGCATGTGATGCGCGGGGAAGAGTTCATATCTTCGACACCGAAATTCCTCTCGCTCTATGAAGCGCTCGAGGTCGCCCCGCCGGCCTTCGTCACGATGCCGGTCATCCTCGGTCCCGACGGCAAGAAGAAGCTCTCCAAGCGCGATGGCGCAAAAGATATCCTCGACTACCGCACCGAAGGCTACCTGCCCGAAGCGATGATGAACTATCTCGCACTTCTCGGATGGAACCCAGGTACCGAACAGGAATTCTTCTCACCGAGCGAACTCATAGAAGCATTCGACCTTACTCGTATCCAGATTTCAGGAGCAAGCTTCGATGAAACGAAGCTCAAGTCAATCAATCAGCATTGGATGCGCGAATTATCAGATACCGACCTTCTATCGAAGCTTACGGATAAAGACCTGCTATTCGCGCTCGGCGTCCTGCACTTGGGCAGCAGTGCGACTCCTCAGAAGCTGCTCAAGACGATGCCGCTCCTCAAAGAGCGCGCGCGCACCCTGGAGGAGGCGAAGCAGCTACTAGAAGGCGAACTTTCCTGCCTCTTCAGCGAGCCGAGGATTGACCGAAAGAAGCTCGCGGCCAAAGAGCCTCAAGACCGCCTCGGAATGACCAAAATCGCCCTAGAAAGGCTCTCTGAGGCTGTACAATCGCTCCCTGATGACGTTTCTGCCGAAGCAGTAAAAGAAGCGCTTATGCCCCTTGCCGACGCTGAAGAGACGAGTGGGAAGGGAGGCCGTGGCGCCGTCCTCTGGCCCTTGCGCTACGCCCTCTCCGGAGCGGAGCGCTCGCCCGACCCCTTCACGATTATCTCGATACTCGGGAAGAAGGAGTCACTTTCGCGCGTACGAAAAGCTATTGCTATACTGGGGTGATGAAGCGTCTCGGACTCCCGCTCTTTTTCATCCTGTGCGCAGCGAGCGGGATATTCGCCGCCCCGCAGCTCACCCATGCCGACGCTGCCTCTGACGTCCAAACGAAGATAGACGCGAACCAGCAGCAGATCAACTCGCTCGAATCAGACATCGCAGCGCTCCAGAAGCAGCTCGACGCCGTCGCCTCGAAAAAGAACACGCTCCAATCCACCGTCAGTTCGCTGACTCTCTCGCAGCAGCAGCTCGCTGCCCAGATCAAAGTGACCCAGAGCAAGATCGCTTCGGCGAACCTGCAGATAGAGAAACTGACGCTCTCTATCGGCGACAAAGAGACGTCCATCGCGACCGATCGGACCGCCATCGCCGCGCAGCTCCGCAACATCACCGAGACGGAACAGACACCGCTCATCGTACAACTCATCTCCGCAGGGACGCTCGGCGACGCGTGGCGCACTGCTGACCAGCGGATCCAACTCAACCAGGCGCTCGAGGGCAATATTTCCGACCTGCAGACTACGCGCACCGCGCTCGCGTCAAACCGCGATCAAGTGACCGCCGCGAAAGAGAGCCTGCTTTCGCTCCAGAAGGAGCTCACGCTTCAGAAGCGTTCCGTCGATGCGAACAAAGCAGCCGAGCAACAGCTGCTCACACAAACTAAGAACCAGGAATCGAATTATCAGCAACTCATCGCTCAGAAACAAGCCTCGGAGAAATCATTCGAGTCGGAACTCGTCAACCTGCAGAGCCAGCTGAATCTCATCGTGCACCCGGGCCTCTTGCCGAAAGTCGGGACCGGCCTCCTCTCGTGGCCGTTCAGCAGCGCGTTCATGTTCAATTGCAGCCAGCGGAAGAGCGTGTTCGGCAATCTCTTCTGCATCACGCAATATTTCGGCAATACGCCGTTCGCGACGGCCAACCCGCAAGTATACAGCGGCCACGGTCATGACGGCATCGACATCGCCGCGCCGATCGGCACACCGGTCCATGCGGCGCTCTCGGGCACCGTGCTCGCGACCGGCAATACCGACCTCGTGCATGATTCGAGAGGCCATCAGTGCTACTCCTTCGGCAAATGGGTGATGCTCGTGCACGGCAACGGCATCAATACGATGTACGCGCACCTCTCCGAAATTGATGTGTCGAAAGGGCAGTCGGTCGTCACCGGACAGGTGCTCGGGCTTTCCGGCATGACCGGCTACGCGACCGGACCGCACCTCCATTTCGGCGTGTACGCGACCGAAGGCACCGAAATCATGACGCTCCGCCAGTTCCGCGGAGCGACTATCGGCTGTGCCGACGCGACGATGCCAGTCGCCACGCTTACCGCGTACTTGAACCCGCTTTCGTATCTCTAGAACGCCATAAGAGCAGGCAAGCGTACGTGCGATACGGCGACCACGTATCCGCGATTGCAAGCACGGTCTCGCGCGAGGCGCCTTTCGGCAGCGCATAGATCGTTTCCATCGCACGGACGAGGCCGAGATCGCCCGACGAGAAGACATCGCTGCGGCCGAGAGCGAACAGCATGAACATCTCGACCGACCATGGGCCGAGACCCCAGATGCCGAGCAGCTTTCGTGCCGCTTCTTTTTCAGGAAGTTTCTTGAGCGCAAGCAAGTCGAGCGTGCCGTCCTCCACGGCGGTCGCAATCGCTTTGAGCGTCTTCGTCTTCGCACCGGAGAGCCCGGCGGCGCGGAGCTTCTCGGGAGAGGTTTTCGATATGGAGAGGGAAGTGAGCGATCCTCCGCATGCTCGCTCCGCCCGCGCGAAGATGGTATCGGCGACGGCAACGCCGAGCTGCTGCGAGATGACCGTCGCGACGAGCGACTCGAAGAGCTGCGCGCGAGTGCGCTTACCGGATAGTTTCTCCGGCAGAGCGTCATGGTACGCTCGGGTAGCACGATAGAAATGCGGATCCGCACGTTTGAAATGTTGCAAGGCGGCTGCACGGCTCGTCATCCCGAGATACTACCACCCGGCCTCTCCCGTTGTATAATGGGGCCACATGTTCGCAATGCTTCGTACCATCTTCTGGGCCCTCGTCCTTCTTCTCGCATTGTCGTTCTTCGGCATCTCTATCCAAGCGATAGTTAATTCTCCCGCCGGACAAGCGAACCTGAACTTTATCCACAGCCTCCTCCTACAGGTATGGCAATGGGCGACGTTCTGGATCCGCCCGCCGCTCTAGCTCTGGAGGACAGCCCGAAGAAGAGGAATCTCGGCTCGCCGAGACAGGGGATGGGGCAGACGCTTGCTATGCGGTACAATGCCTCTATGGACTTCAACAAAATGCCGAAGCTTATAGCCGATCGAACGCACCTTAATAACAATAAGGCGTGGTTCTTCTTCGGATTCTCCTCGGGAGACGAGGACGCCGCGTTCCTTCTCCCGCCCCAGAGCGCGAAGGGATTCTCGGAACAGCTGCAGAAAATGATCGAGCGCTACGAGAAAGAATTCGGCCCTATCGACATGACCGGCCTCGAGACCGGCATCCAGTCGCCGATCCAGCCGCGCTAAGACAGCCGCGCGGGAGATACGAGAGATTGTGTGAAGTGAATTCCTACACTTTGCACAATCTCGAACATCTTTTGCGTAAAAGCCTTTTGGCGCAAAAGCGATTGTGCGAATGCACATGGAGGACGGGACGTTCGTACAATCGTGCCTGTCTCTTTCGCTCTACGCTAAAGCTTTAGTGCGCAAAAGATATATTGTGCGCACTATGGAGAAAAACCCCCTTATAGAAAGAAGCCCCGTCGATGAGGCTTCTTTCTTATCCCCTTCTTATTATTTAAGTGCGATGACGATGACCTGGATCAGACTGATGATGGTGCTGATGAATCCGGTCCAAAAAGCGTACATCTCGAGATTCTTCCCCCAACTATTTTTCCGTCTCATAGGGAAGAGGATAGCATACGGGATCGGCATGCACGGGTGTGTTTTACCCATCGCCTTCTCCCCTGCCCCTCAGCCCGTCATTTTGCTATGCGGATGACGAGCGTCGCGAGCGAGATGAGCATGGAAAGGAATCCCGTCAGTACCGCGTAGAGCCGGAGGCGGCGCGCATGCGTGCCGCGTGATTTCGTGTGGAGCGCTTTGCTAAGGAGTCGTTTTTGGCTGTAATCGAGAGACATACGCCGCCGCCATCAGCACGTGACATTCGCCTGAATGTACTCGAAAGCTTCATCGACGGTGTCTACGAGCGTATAGAGGTTCATATCCTCTTTGTCGATGTTCGCAAATTCTCCGTAGAGCGTCTTCTCTATGACCGAAAGGATCGGCTCCCAGTATTCCTTACCGAAGAGGATGATCGGCACCTTGCGGATCTTCTTCGTCTGCACGAGCGTGACGATCTCGAAGAGCTCGTCGAGCGTACCGAAACCTCCCGGGAAATACACATAGACTTCAGAAGCGTACGTCAGCATCACTTTGCGCACGAAGAAATGG
Organism: bacterium; assembly: GCA_021813965.1. Taxonomy (GTDB): domain Bacteria; phylum Patescibacteriota; class Minisyncoccia; order Phycocordibacterales; family Phycocordibacteraceae; genus C7867-001. Next base: position 4,769 of record JAKAJB010000024.1, read on the forward strand.
TCGAAGACGAAGCGGTCGGTGAGAAACTTGTTGTAGCCCTGCGCCTGCGGCAAATTGATGTTGAGTCCGACGGATGCGCCGCCGGCTTCAAACGCGCCTTCATTCGCCGCCTGCATGATGCCGGAGCTGCCGCCCGTGACGATCGCGAAGCCTTTCCCCGCGAGACGGCCGGCGAGCTCGGCGGCATGCCGGTAAAATTCATCCGTCGGCTTGGTGCGGGCGCTGCCGAAGAACGTCGCTGCGAGGCTGTAGTGGCGGATGACGTCGAACCCTTCGACGAACTCCGACATGATCTTGAAGATGCGCCACGATTCGATCTTGTTCGGCTTGCAGACAAGAAGCGGACGGTCCTCGGGCATCGTCTGCCGCCCTTCCTGCACGGCTTGTGCGAGTCGCTGCGCTGCCTGATCGTCATTCGTGGTCATGATTCTTTTATTGTAGCATCCCGAAACTTGCTTGCTTCCGGGCGTCCGAGTGGACAAGAGCGTCAAAGACCCTTGCAACCGGCGGCCGGCGCATACCCCGCAGACCGCGCGGCGAGAGCGGAGACGAACCAGACCTTATTCGCGTCAGAAATGCGATCAGCGCCGGTACACCCGGGCAGGTAGTATTTCGTCCCGTTTTTGGAAGCGAATATCCCGCTTGAGGTCGCCGCAGTCATGAGCGGAGTCGCGTCGGGATAGCGCCCGCTCCCCTCCCCTCCATCCCGCCCCGCGAGGTAGCCGAGCCCGAAGGACGCTGAAGAAGCGAGTAAAAGTATAGCCATGATGAGCACGTCTCGCGGGATGCGCCCCAGAGCGCTTTTGCATTTCTCGCGTGCTTCTGCTATAGTCATCAAGTAACACTATACAATAGTATTCCCGTATGGCATCAACAAAGGCTGGAGGTTCAGCAAAAAACCTAACCGATTCGAACCCGCAATACCTCGGCGTGAAGCTTTCTGACGGCTCGACGGCGAAGCCGGGGGCCATCATCGTCCGCCAGCGCGGCACCAAAATCGAGGCCGGGAAGAACGTGAAGGTCGGCAAAGACCATACGCTCTATGCGGTCGCCGATGGCAAAGTCTCCTTCCGTACGCGCCGCAAGACGAGCTTCACCGGCCACTCGATGACGAAGAAAGTCGTCGATGTCATCTAAACTTCGATAAGAAAAGACCGCGGCACCTTTCGGTGCCGCGGTCTTTTTATATCAGTCCGTCAGCCGCCCCAGCTTCTCAAAATGCTGCCAGTCCGTATGGCCGTCCCAATCGCCTCCCCACACCCATCCGCGCGACTTGAATACCGCTGCGACTTCCTGCGTCACCGTCCCCGGCTGTGCCGGGTCATAGCGAGCTCCTGAGGGCACTACAGTACCGTCGTACTGCGTATAGGGATTCTGCATCGGGTTTATATCGAGAGCCCGCCCGAACGAATGGTTCGAGAGTCGGTCGGTGCCCGCGATGAAGCGATAATTGAACGCCGAGGAATTGTTCGCCTCCATGGAGGCGTTGTCATCCCACTCGTACGCGACAATCGGCAGCATCCGTTCTATCGGGAACCGCATTCCGCACAGAACCGCAAAAATCCGCTGCACATCCTCCGTGAGCTCTGCGTGCACGACGAGTTGCCCCTCGAGAATCTCAGCATCAAAAGACACATATGGAACCGTGACGAGCGTCAGGCTGTCCTTGATATCTTTCGGGATATCCTTTCCCGCGAGAGCCTCATCGAGACTCATGGAACCTCTCAGGCCTCAGCCTCGATGGTGATGGAGAACTTGCCGAAGGTCTCCGCGGTCGCAACCGGGATATCGAAAGTGCCGAGCTCCTTGATCGGCTTCTCGAGCTTGATGGCGTCCTCGGGGAGGTCGATATGCGCCTGCTCCTTAGCTGCTTTCGCGATCTCAGGCTCCCCTACGGCGTCATAGAGATGACCCTTCTCATTCGCCTTCATCTTGATGACGATGCGAGCTTCGGAGAGCGCCGCGATGTTCTGCAGGAGAAGCGCCGCATCGAGGGCGTCGCGGTCGACGACCTGCTTCCGGCGCGCCTCGGCTTCCTGCTTCGCGACCGCCGTCGCGGCGATAGCGAACTTGCCGGGAATAAGATAGTTGAGCGCATACCCGTCGGACACGGTCACTTCCTCATGCTCGCGGCCCATACCCTTCACGTCTTTGATCAGAATTACTTTCATATGGTCTCAGCGTATCTTATTGCCCGCGTATAGTCAAAAGCCTCACTGTCTTGTGAATCGCGGCGTGGAGACGCCGTCGACATCGACCTCCGCGGAGAAACTGGCGAGCGGCCGGACGAACGAGACTCGGGTATCGTACTGAGCCTCGTAGACGACAGCGACTTCGTCAGTCGCTTCAAGAACGACCAACCCTGTTATCCTGTACTTCTTTGTCGGGTCTTTATAGTGCACATAGAGCGATCCTATTTCAACCTCCTTCGCCGCGGCAGCAAGCTGTTTCGCTAACTCTTCAAGCGATACGTGCGGCATAGACTATCACTTTCCTGTCGTGAGAAACTTCACGGCGCGAGCCATCTGCGGGTCTACCTTCGGCGTCGTGGTGGCGTCCGGCGTGTTGTACTCGACCGTGATATCCGGCGTAATGCCGTTGCCCATGATCCAGTGCCCGGCCGGCGTGATCCAGCGCGCGACCGTGACCTTGAGCGACCCGCCGTCGAGAGCGACAAGCGTCTGCACCGACCCTTTACCGAACGACTTCGTCCCGATGAGCGTCGCGACATGGTTGTCTTGGAGAGCGCCGGCGAGGATTTCCGAAGCCGATGCCGAGCCGCCGTCGATGAGGACCGCAATCTTCGTCCCGGCGGGGACGTCGTCGTAGCCGAGACTGGTGTGCACTTGGTTCGTTTCCTTTCCATCGAAATCTTCCGTCACGATCGTCGTACCCTTCGGGAGGAAATGGCTCGCGATGTCGACAGCCGCGTCGAGATAGCCGCCCGGATTGCCGCGCAGATCGATGACGAGCTTCTTCGATCCCGAGGCGAGGAACCGCTGGAAAGCCTGATCGAAAAGGTTCGCGGAATTCGAGGTGAACTCGTAGAGCGCGATGTGGTAGACACCGCTTGCCGCATCAAGACCGTCGTCGGTCTCGGGCACCTGGATCGTCTCGCGCGTAATCTTGATATCGAGCGATTTGCCGGAGCGGACGATAGTGAGATCGACCGTCGTCCCGGCCGGACCGCGGATCTCGCTCACCGCTTCATCGACCGAGATGCTGTCGGTCGACTTCTTGTCGATAGCGATGATCTGATCGCCCGCCTTGATGCCTGCCGCCTGGGCCGGCGTCCCCTTCAAGGGAGCGATGACCGTGAGCACGTTGTCTTTGATGCCGATTTCCATGCCGACGCCTGCGAAACTCCCCGAGATATTATCAGCGAATGCCTTCGCCTCGGTCGGCGGGAAGAATACGGTGTACGGATCGCCATAGGAGCTCGCGAGACCGCTGATGGCGCCGTAGAGACGGTCTTTCGCCGACGGCAACGTTGAGGAGGCATGCGTGATGACGTAGTCAGCCTGGAGCGCATTCCACGCTTTCCAGAAATCAGTCATATCGACGCTCTGGTCCGGAG
>JAKAJB010000025.1 GCA_021813965.1 bacterium
TGGCGGCTGCCATCGCCCCGAGGTCGGCGGCGATGTTAAGCGTGTTCGCGAAGAAGAGCAGCGCGGTCGTGCTGTAGAGCGCGCCCGGCGAATAGTGTTTCCGGATATTCGCGGCAAGCCCCTGCCCGCTCACGATGCCGATGCGCGCGCACATTTCTTGCACGGTCGCCATGAACGGGTACGTGAAGAGCGAGAGCCAGATGAGCTGCAGGCCGTACTGCGCACCGGCTTGCGAATAGGTCGCGATCCCGGACGGGTCGTCATCGGCTGCGCCGGTCGTGAGCCCGGGCCCGAGCGTGTCCCAGTACTCCTCGGCGAGCTTGAGCGGTTTCTTGCTGATGAGCGCCCTCTCTTCCTTCCGTACGAAATCGACACCCTCTTCGAGAGCTTTAGCCGGGACTTCGAATGCTTTCTCTACACCGTGTGAAAATCTTTTTTCTTCCATGCGCGTTCTCACCATTCTACACTAGCGATGGCGTAATGAAGGTAGCGTTACGCAGGTCAGCGGACGCTTCTTGCAATCCTTCGTCGGTATTCATGACGATAAGACCGTGCCGCGCGGCCGGCTCGTGGAGCGGCGCACCGCTGAAGGAAGCGCGCGCCCGCTGCGGGCGCGCGGAGCGCAACCGTGTCGCCCTCGCGCTCGCGACGTGTCCGTCATATCCGTAATCCCCTATTACCCGCCGTGAGTCTTGCGCGCCTCTCTCAGGAACGTGAGATCCCGCAATGACATGAACTTAGCCGAGTACTCTCCGACTCGCGCGCCCTCCTCTTCCAACGTCCGGATGGCATCCTCCAAGCCCAGCCACACCACCTCCGCGCCAGCCGCGACCTCTCCCTCATCAGGATTCGGGGCACTCTTCTCGCCGGTAACGTCAGCCGCGAAACAATAAGAAATATGGTGCAACTCCCTCTCATCGCGAAATTCCTCTATGATGCCGAGCTCTCGGACGTTGCCAACCGTACAGCCGATCTCTTCCGCCAGCTCGCGGGCGAGGCCGGCCTCTACGCTCTCGCCTTCCTCCACGCCGCCGCCGGGCAGCTTGTGATAGTCCTGCTTCGTCATGTGTTGCAGCGCTATCTCGCCGTTCGCATCAAAGACCACTGCACGAGCTGCAATCCGTTCTCTATAAGCAGCCGGGATAGGGCCGGCCACCCCGATATCCGCATCTCGAATTATTTTCAGGACTTCCATACGATGAACGCAATCACTTCTCCAAATCGAGGACGTCGTCGATACGGATCTGCTCGACGAACTCGGGCACGTGCGAGACGAGGATCATCGCGCCCTCGTACTGGTCGAGTGCTTTGGCGATGAGCGGCAGATGGCGGAAGTTGATGTGGTTGGTCGGCTCATCGAGGATGAGGAGACCTGGGCGCTCAAGCACGAGCGAGGCGAAAGCGACGAGTCCCTTCTGCCCTTCCGAGAGGCTGCCGATTTTCGTGTAGATCGTGTCGCCCGTGATGAGGAACCCAGCCGCGACGGTGCGCATGCGCTTCTCATCCGGCTGCCCCATGACCGTCATGAGCGCGTCGAAGACGGTCTGATTGAAATCGAGCGTGGAGAAATCCTGGCGATAATAGCCGACCTTCACACCCTCGGTGATGGTCGCGCCTTCCGCGACGCCCTTTGCGATAGCTTCGAGGAGCGTGCTCTTGCCGATGCCGTTCGGGCCGCGCAAGAGGAGGTGATTATTCTTCCGCAGCGCGATATTCGCCTTCTTCACCTTCGGCTCGCCGTTTTTCAATACCGAATAGGACGTGAGCGCGAGGACGACGCCGGAGAGCTCCTCTTGTGCGGGGATCGCGAAGGGGCGGATGGTCCGGTCCTCCTTGCGCACGTCGACCTTTTCCTCTTCCATCTCCTCGACCTCGGTGCGCATCTTCTTGGCGACGAGGCGCATCTTGCCGCCCTTCTGCGCGAAGAAGTTCGCCTTATCCTTGTTCTCCTGGATCTTCTTCTCGAGCTGCGCGTTCTTCCTGTTCTCCTTGTCGATGCGGATGAGGATGTCGCGCTGCACATCGTGATAGTTGCCCGGGTACTGCTCGATCTTCCTGGTGAAGACGTCGAGATAGAGGACGCCGGTCGTGAAGGCGTTCAGGAAGTCGGCATCGTGCGAGATGACGACGACCGTCCCCGCGTAGTCCACGAGGAACTTGGTGAGATGCTCGATGCCGGCCTTGTCGAGGTTGTTGGTCGGCTCGTCGAGGAGGAGGAGATCGGGCTCCTGGATGAGCGCCGAGGCGAGAAGGAGACGCGCCTGCTGGCCGCCTGAGAAACTCTTCACGATGCGGTCGTGCAATTTCTCGTGCCCTTTCAGATTCACCACCTCGAGCACGTCGTCGATCTTCGGGTCGATGTCGTAGATCTTCTTATCGAAATAGCTCTGGAAGAAATCGCGCACCGTGAGTTCCATCTTCTCGCGCGAGATCACCTGCGAGGCTATCGCCACCTTCATGCCGTGCGAGCGGTTGATCTCGCCATCCTCGGGCTTGAGCGCTCCCGTCATGAGGGCGAAGAGCGTCGACTTCCCCGCGCCGTTCTGACCCATCACGGCCATCTTCATCCCGCGGCGCAGCGTGAAAGAGACCTCGTCGAGGATCGGCTTGTTGTGCCCGTATTCGAAGGAAACCTCCTCGAAATTAATGATGCTCTCTTCTCGTGCCATAGAGATTCACCATAGCGTACTCCACGAGAAAAGGAAAACGGGATATGTCCAATACCTAGACATTTCACCACTGCAATGTATAGTGAGAATATGTCAAAGACTCCCCCGGAGCCCAAGGAGGGCTACCCGATGCGCATCAACAAGTACCTCGCCCACGAGGGTGTCGCGACGCGCCGGGCGGCTGACGATCTCGTGGCCAAGAAGAAGATCCTGTTGAACGGCCGCGTCGCCGTCCTCGGCGACAAGGTGCAGGAGGGCGACCGGGTCGAGCTCGTCGGCTCGACCGCACCGAAGAAATTCGTCTACTATGCGTACAACAAGCCGGTCGGTGTCATCACGCACTCGCCCCAGCTCGGCGAGAAGGACATCAAGCAGAGCGTCGCGAAAGGCGCGGGCATGACGGACGTCTTCCCTATCGGCCGCCTCGACAAGGACTCGAGCGGGCTCATCATCCTCACCAACGACGGCCGCGTGACCGATCGCCTCCTGAACCCGGACTACGATCACGACAAGGAGTATCGCGTGCGCACGCTCGACCCTTTGCGCGAGAGCTTCAAGAAGGCGATGGAGGGCGGCGTGAACATCGAGGGCTACCTCACCGCGCCTTGTAAGGTACGCAAGACCGGGCCGAAGAGTTTCAATATCACCCTCACCGAGGGCAAGAAGCATCAGATCCGCCGCATGGTCGCTGCGCTCCACAATCAGGTCGTCGAGCTCGAGCGCATGCGCATCCTCAACATCCGCCTCGAGGACTTGAAGCCCGGCGCGTGGCGCCCTATCGAAGGCGCCGAGCTCGCCGCCTTCCTCTCAGAAATCGGGATGAAATAAAAATGGGGACTTACGAAGTCCCCATTTTTATTTCTGACGGAGGACCATGACGCCCTCGTGACCGTACGGGTCGTTCCAGAATTCGTAGCGCCAGTCCGTGTCGGCGAGGATTTTCTTGAGCGTCTCGACTTGCGTCATATCGCACTCGACGTAGAGCACGCCGCGCGGCGTGAGGAACTCGCGCCCGCGCGCGATGAGCTCCTTGTGGTGGCCGTACCCGTCAGCGGAACCGAAGAAAGCGATGTGCGGTTCATACTTCATCTCAGGATCCATATCAGCTTCGCCTGCCGGGTCCACATACGGCGGGTTCGCACAGATGATGTCGAATGTGCCGGTAATATTCTCAAGTGAGTCGCCGGCGATGAGTGTTGCCCGCTTTGGGTCGATACTGTTCAGCTCGATCGATTTTGCAATCTGCGGCATGAGGCCAGCATCTATCTCATTGAACGTGACGCGCGATTCCGGGAGATGCTTCATGAGCGCGATGCCGATATTGCCCGCACCGGCATAGGCGTCGAGCGCCGTGACCGGTCCTTTGTCCTTCCATTCATTAATCACGCGCTCGGTCCAAAAGGCGGTTTCGTCGCGCGGGACCATCGGCTTATAAGAGAGGTCGATGCGGCAACCGAGGAAGTCGGCATAGCCGAGCACGTATTCGAACGGCTCGTGCGCGTCGATGCGCGCGCAGTCGGCGCGGAAAGCTCCGCTTTCCGCGCCGTTGTATTTCTCCCGCAGTATCTTCTGCTTCGCCGCTTCGTCTGACAGATACATATAAAAATTAAATGCTAAACATCTAAATCTCGCACTTCATGCTACGCCTCGTCGAAAATCACGCGCAGGAGCGCGTCGCGCTCTTTGAGAGTCGCGGTTGTCGCCGAATACGGATGGACGACCGCTTCGTGCGCCGCCTCCTTGATTGCGCGTGTCTGCGCCGAGAGCTCCTTCTGATTGAGCTTGTCGACTTTGTTCGCGACGATGAGGTACGGGTGCCCCTGCTCGCGCAGCACGCGTATCATCTCCGCATCGAAGTCCGTCAGGCCGGCCTTGCTGTCGAGTATGATGACGACTTTGAGCGGCGTTACGCCCGAATACATCAGATACCAGAGGATGAGCTTCTCGATGCTCTCCTTCTCCTTCGGCGACCGCTTCGCGTAGCCGTAGCCCGGCAGGTCCACGAAGTAGCACTTCTTCCCGTTGATGCCGAAGAAATTGATCTCGGTCGTCTTGCCAGGCCGATTGCTCGTCTTCACCAAGTCCTTGCGGTTCACGAGCGAATTGATGACGCTCGATTTGCCGACGTTCGAGCGGCCGACGAAGGCGATCTCCGGCACGCCGTCCGTGAGGATGACGTCCGTGCCGATGATGCCCTTCAGGAATTCCGCGGAGGCAATCTTCATATGAATGAGTACTAAAACTGTACAGTAGTTACAAATTTTTGCGAATCATAAAAACACAGCCCTAGCGGGCTGTGGCGGCAAGGAACATCGAGTTCGCGCGGACGAATGACAGGACGTCCTCTGAATTGGACAAGATCTTCTGGAGCATCATCCGGTACCCCTTCTCGTGCGGGCACCTGAGCTGTTCGCGCAACTCTTCCGTATAGAGCGCGTCCAGCGAGACGAGCCGTTCGAGATGATCGGATAATGCGTAGTCCATCTTCCGGTAGAAAATGCAGACCTCCGCTTTCGAGTCACCTTCGAGAAGACCGCGGTGCGCGAGCACCTTGCGAGCGACATGCATCGGTGCTTCGAGCAGCTTCTTGAGATACGAGGCCAGTTTCTCTTCCGAGAACGTCTGGCTTTCGCCGAATGCCTCCTGGATGCCATAGAGCTTGAAGCGCAGATACTCCTCGACCTCTTCCTCGTGGGGGCGGACGCTGGCGATATGCCGGAGCGGGTCGCCCTTCAAGAGACCGCCCGCCCGCCCCGACACCTCGAGATGCTCCCGCAAGGAACTGCCGATGTGATGCATATGCGTCGCCGAGACGAGGGTATCGCACGGGACGCAGGTAAGCGGGACGCGGCGGAGATTCGCCATCGCCGTCACCGACTGTATGACCCCGAAGGCTTCGTGTTCCCGCGCGTGGTCGTACAGCACGAAACAGTCGATATCGCTCCGCAGATTGCAGTCGCCGCGAACTGCCGAACCGAACGCGATCGCCCCTATGATCGACTCTTCCGGCACGAAGGCCTTCCGCAGATTGTCGATAGTCAGGACGAAATCGTCAGGCTGCGGGACGCGTTTGCGTACGACCTCCTTCCACGTGAACACTTTTCCCATCATCATTCTCCCCGGTTGTGGATCCAAGGAGAAGGTACCGCTTCGGCATCAAAAAGTCGAGGATGCCTGGGCGCCGGCGACGAAGCCGGTGGTCCAGCAGAGCTGGAGCGAATAACCGCCCGAGGGCCGCTGGATGTGGAGCATGTCGCCCGTGATGAAAAGGTTGCCGATACGGCGGCTCTGCATCGTGCGCGTGTCGACTTCGGTCAAAGGGAGCCCGCCGTCGGCGACGACCGCGCGGTCGAGGCCCATGAGACCGGTAATCGTGAGCGGCACGCGCTTCACCAGCTCGACGAGCGACTTGCGGTCCTCCTTCGTGACGCTGTGCACCTTCGTCTCGGGATCGACGCCTGCGAGTGCGAGGAGCGCGTCGCTCGTGCCGGGCGGCATGATGTCCTTCAAGATGTTCTTCAACGCCTTGTTCTTATTCGCATCAAAAAGTTCCGTCATCTTCTTATCGAGCGCACTCTGGTCCAGTTCCGGGAAGAGGTCGATATGCGCGGTGACGCTCCCCTCCTGAAGCATATCGGCCACCTTGCCGGCACTGTTGAGGACGGTCGGGCCGGAGATGCCGAAGTGCGTGAAGAGGAGCGGCCCCGTGCGCGAGAACGTCTTCGCGCCATGCACGAAGAATGTGATTTTCATCGCAGGAATAGAAACGCCCGCCAATTCTTTCACCCATCCCTCGCGCACCTTGAGCGGGACGATGGTCGGCGTCGGTTCTGCAACCGTGTGCCCGAGCTCCTTGAGCCAGGCGAAGCCGTCGCCGGTGGAACCGGTCTCCGGGTGCGAGACGCCGCCGGTCGCAAGGATGTACGAGGCCGCGGAGAAATCGCCGGCACTCGTCTCTACCTTTTCGATGCGCTCGTCCGTCGCGACGATCTTCTTCACGGCGACGCCGGTGCGCACCTCGACACCGCCGTCCTTGAGATATTTCGCGAGCACGGCGACCACGTCCGCCGCGCGCTCCGTCGCGGGGAAGGCGCGTTTCTGCGCTTCTACTTTGAGCGGCAATCCTCTTGATTCGAAAAAAGAGAACGTGTCCTTCGTGCCGAACTGCGCGAAGGCCGAGTGGAGGAATTTGTCCGCGGCGCCGTATTTCGAGAGGAAGACCCGCGTATCCTCTTCGGCATTCGTGATGTTGCAGCGGCCGCCGCCCGTGATGGCGAGCTTCTCGCCGAGCTTCGTGTTCTTCTCGAGAAGCAGCACGCGCTTCCCCGCCTCCGCGGCACGGCCGGCGGCCATCATCCCCGACGCTCCGCCGCCGATGACGAGCACTTCATACCGAGCCGCTGAGTTCATTATCCAAAACTGTACAGGAATGGGAGATTTTTACGAGCAACGCAGGCAAATCTTCGGGGTACTCCTCTCAACTCCTATTCCCCCGCCCGGTTTGACACAGGGCGCTTGAGAGCTACAGTGCATGGCGGGACCAACCAAGACAAGGAGGAGGCCATGAAGTTCTTCATCGGATTGCTCTGTTTGATGGCGTCGACGCTCTCACTCTCGCGCGCAGGGGAAAGCGCCGTGGACACGAGGTACCGAGTCATCATGTTTCCAGCCAGCGTAAGGAAGACGATAAGCGAGAACGCAAACTGGAGCATGTGCGGTGACTACTTCGCCAACGTCGGAACCAAGGAACAAAAGGTCGTTCTCTTCGGCTTCAAGGACCGCGCATCCGGTCCGCACACGGCTGCAACATTCGCCTTTACTGTCACCGGACAGATAGCCGTCTCGGTGAACGAAAAAGCCGTATCGCCCCTGGTCGCCATGACCGGGAGCGGAAGCGACACGGAGTTCCTCCTGGTGATGAACATGAGAGACTACACGCTCTCGCTCCCATGCATCACCGAAGGTACAAGGACATGAGGGGACGCCGCACGCTGAACCAGCCGCGATTCACGAAACGAATCGCGGCGGTTTTCTTAGTGATCGACATGTTGAAGAAACCGGCAAAATATCGTATTGTCTCTCTATTGCGGGATCATCTAAACGGGTCCCCGATGAATAACGTGCGGTGTGCAGATATTTGCGGGTTCGTCTAATGGTAGGACACATCCCTCTGGAGGATGGTATTGGGGTTCGAGTCCCTGACCCGCAGCAGAGTTGGACTTTGCGAGCATGTTTGCTCGAATTGTCTTTGTTTTTCCTTGGTG
>JAKAJB010000001.1 GCA_021813965.1 bacterium
ATTGTTCGTGTCACGGCGATCCCGTGATTTTTTGTTTTTGGAGGTACTGATGAAGAACCCCCGCACAGAGCATTACGGGGAACACCAAGATCTTTCCGGCGGGGAGGCCGTCGAATCGGGCGAGCCCTCTCAGGAGGACGCCGAACCGAAGAAGCGTCGGATAATCGTCATCGACGATCGGTGCCCGCGGTCCGAGCACTGTCCGGCGTATTGATCGGTCCGGTCCCTCATGCGCGCACGAAGCAGTGCGCGCATTTTCATAGCAAAAGCGCCCGCCGTCAGGCGGGCGCTTTCCGGAACCATGCGATTCCTTTATTTGACGTGCGGGGAGATGAGCTTGGCCATCTCGAACATCGTCACTTCGCCCTTGCCGAAGATCGCCTTGAGCTTGTCATCCGCGAGGATGTTGCGCTTGTTGGAGGGGTTCTGGAGGTTGTGCTCCTTGATGTAGACCCAGAGCTGCTTCACCACTTCGGTGCGGGGCATCGGGCCCGCGCCCACGACCGCCTGGAGTTCAGGGGAGAGGGTGAGGGGCTTCGAGAGTGCTGCGTTTATTGCCATAATGGATATGATTGTATTACTGCTAGTAGACTGACCTAGTATATAGCATGAAATGCCTCATTTCTGCTAGAATGAGGATAGCATGCATGCGGGCATCAACGTCGTCCTCAAAGCGGAGCAACTTGGCTCCGTTTTCGGTTTTCCCATCACGAACTCGCTCATCATGGCGTGGGCGGTGATGGCGCTGCTCATCGGCTTCGCATATTTCTTCGGGCGCTCGCTCTCTATGGTGCCGGGTAAGCTTCAAGCCGGCATCGAGTGGGCATTCGAGGGTGCCATCGCCTACATGGCCGACGTGCTCGGGAGCGAAGCCCTCGCGAAGCGTTTCTTCCCGCTCGTCGCGTCCATCTTCATATTCGTAGCTCTTATCAATGAGCTTGAGTTCTTCCCGGGGGTGGGTTCGCTCGGCCTCGTGCACGCCTCGGATTTCTTGCCGGTCCTCCGCGCGCCGACCACTGACCTCAACTTCACGCTCGCGCTCGCGATGATCTCGTTCTTCGCCATCGAGATCACCGGCATCGCCTCGCTCGGTTTTTTCAAGTATGCGGGGAAATATGTTAACCTGAAATCACCGATCGGATTCGCTGTCGGGCTCATCGAGCTCATGAGCAATCTTGGCCGGCTTATCTCGTTCTCATTCCGTCTCTTCGGAAATATCTTCGCAGGAGAAGTGATGGTGCTCGTCGCCGGCTACTTCCTCCCGTATGTCCTCCCGGCGCCTCTCATGGGCTTCGAGATGTTCATCGGACTCATCCAGGCGCTCGTGTTCGCGATGCTGACATTGTTCTTCATTAAGCTGGCGATCATGGATCCGCACGGAGAGCACGCCTAGAAGCCTCATATGCTTTGTTGCGGGACCCGTCGATTTCTTCCGCCGTACCACACAGTACGTCTCCAGAAATCGACCTCCCGCGCCTCGCGTCTGAAGCTTCTGGTCGCGCTCTCGGAGAGCTCTCCGTGCGGCTCCGGGATAGGGGCTTTTATTAAAAGACATACTCATACACATATATATGGACGTAGATTCAGCACGTTTGCTCGGGATGGCGCTCGCCGCCAGTCTCGGCGTTATCGGCCCGGGCATCGGCATCGGCCTCATCGGCAGCGGTGCCATGCAGGCTATCGGCCGCAACCCGGAAGCGTCCGGCAAGATCGTCTCGAACATGATCCTCGCGATCGTGTTCACGGAAGCCCTCGGCATCCTCGCGATTGTCGTCGCCTTCATCATCAAGTTCGTCTAAAACATGTCTGAAAGCCTCGTCTGCTTCGTTATGGGTCCCAGCGATTTCCCTTGCCGTACCTCAGGGTACGTCTCCGAAAATCGCTCTCCCATGCCTTGCATCCGATAGCTTTCCGGCACGTTTTAAATCTCTCTACGTATGAACCAACTCTTCGCAGCTTTCGGCGTCAACTGGAGCCTCATCATCGCTCAAGCGGTGAACTTCGGCATTGTCCTCATCGCGCTCCGGTACTTCCTCTACAAGCCGATGATGACCATGCTCAATAAGCGACAGGAGCTCGTCGCGAAGAGCGTGAGTGATGCGGCAAAGGCCGAGGAACTGTTCGCCGGTGCGGATGCCGAGGCGGCCAGCCGCGTGCACGCGGCTGACACCGAGGCGGAGAAGATCGTCGCGGTGGCGCGCGAGTCGGCGAATGCGGAGAAAGCGCGCCTCCTGAAAGAAGCCGAGGAACGTGCTGTGCTCGTCGCGAAAGACGCCGAGGCGCGCGCCGCCGAGGCCCTCGAGCGGGCGCGGCGCGAGAGCGAGCGAGACATCGCGCGGCTCGCTGTCCTTGCGGCCGAGAGAGTATTGCACGATCAATCATGATTGATACATACACACGTCTCCTCGAAGCGGTCGCCGAGACCGAAGACAAGGCGGCGGCAGACGCCGCGGTGACGAAGCTCATCGTGCACCTGAAAAGTGCAGGACGCATGAACATGCTCCCGAAGATTGTTCGTGAGCTGCGTAGGGTCGCATCCCGGCGACACGCACTCCGGCCGCGAGTCGAAGTCGCTTCAGAGAAGGAGTCGTCAGCCGCACTCGCCGCTGCTTCGGCGCTCGGCATCACCGCCCGGCACGCGACCGTAAATCACTCGCTCATCCGCGGTTGGCGCGCACAAAGCGCCGGCAAACTCATCGATCGCTCGGCGAAGCACGCGCTCACGCAGATTTATCAGAAAGTAACCGTCTAATTGTAACCGGGTATGCAAAGCATCATTGAAAGGATAGAGAAAGAGATCGCCGCGTGGGCGCCTGACGTCGGTTCCGAAGAGACGGGCGTCGTGCGTGCGACCGGTGACGGCATCGCGGAAATCGACGGCTTGTCGAATGTCGCGATGAGCGAGATGGTGCTTTTCGACCCCACATTCGACCGCACGCTTGCTGATGCGCTCAAGGATCCCGCTCCGATCTACGGCCTGGTGCTCAACCTCGAGGAAGACGGCGTGCGCACGGTGATCCTCGGTGAACCCTCGAAAATCTATGAGGGCATGCTGGTGCGCCGGCTCGGGCGACTCCTCTCGATTTCGGTCGGCGGCTCCCTCGTCGGTCGCGTGGTGAACCCGCTCGGGGAGCCGGTCGACGGCAAGGGCGCGACCGGCGCGAAAGAAGTGCGCCCGATCGAGCGGGAAGCGTACGGCATCATCGATCGCGCGCCGGTGAACGTGCCGCTGCATACCGGTATCAAGGCGGTTGACGCGATGATTCCGATCGGCCGCGGACAGCGCGAGCTCATCATCGGCGACCGCGGTACCGGCAAGACCAGCATCGCTATCGATACTATCCTGAATCAGAAGAGCGAACCGGCTGCGACACGTCCCATTTGCATCTACGTCGCCATCGGCCAGAAGGAATCGAAGACGGCGAAGATCGTCGCCGAGCTTGAGAGCCGCGGCGCAATGGCGTACACCGTCGTCGTGACGGCGCCGGCGTCCGCGCCGGCGGCGCTCCAGTTCCTCGCGCCGTTCGCCGGCGCGACCATCGGCGAGTATTTCATGGAACAAGGGAGGGATGCTCTCGTCATCTACGATGATCTCTCCAAGCAGGCGGTCGCGTATCGCCAGATGTCGCTTCTCCTGCGCCGCCCGCCGGGCCGCGAAGCATACCCGGGCGACATCTTCTATCTGCACTCGCGCCTCCTCGAGCGCGCAGCGAAGCTGTCGAAGGAACGGGGCGGCGGCTCATTGACCGCGCTCCCGATCATCGAGACGCAGGAAGGCGACGTGTCGGCCTACATCCCGACGAACGTGATCTCGATCACCGACGGACAGATCTACCTCGAAGCGGACCTCTTCAACAAGGGTCAGCGCCCGGCTATCAACGTCGGCATCTCGGTGTCGCGCGTGGGAAGCGCCGCGCAGACCAAGGCAATGAAGAAAGTGTCGGGCAAGATCAAGCTCGAACTCGCGCAGTTCCGCGAACTCGAAGCCTTCATGCAGTTCTCGAGCGACCTCGACGCTGACACGAAGCGGCAGATCGACTCGGGCCGCCGCATGACTGAGATCCTGAACCAGGGCCGCGGCGTGCCGCTCCCGTTCGAGATGGAATCCGCGATCATCTTCGCGGCGACGAACGGTTACCTCGACGGCGTCCCGGCGGAAGAGGTCAGTGCCGTCGAAGCGAAGCTGCAGGAGTACCTCTCGCGCGAAGCGGGCGGCGTCCTCATGGCGATCAAGGAGTCGAAAGAGATCCGTGAGGAATCGGAGAAGACGCTCCGCGAGAAACTTCAGGCATTTCTCGAGCGCACGGTATCCGCCGCATAATCATGGCACTGAAGGATATCAAGACGAAGATCGCTGCGACACATCGCACGCACAAGGTGACGCGCGCGATGGAAGCTGTCTCGGCGGTGAAGATGCGCAAGACGCAGGCTGCGGCGCTATCCGGCCGTTCGTATGCGCGCGCCGCGCTCGGGATATTGGCTCGGCTCTCCGGCAGCGCCGATCTCGCCCGGCATCCGCTCGCGCAGGCCAGGAAGGCGGAGAAAATCGCTCTCGTCATCCTCACGAGCGACAAGGGTCTCGCCGGCGCGCTCAACAGCGGCGTCATCAAGGCCGCCGCCGAGGCCATCGCGCCGTATGAAAGCGCGGCGGTGACGGTGTATGCCTACGGCAAGAAGGGCGAGGAATATTTCGCACGGCGCGGCTACCGCATCGCGCGCGCGTTCGAGAACAAGGCGGACACTATCGAATTGTCGGTCATGGAGGAACTCGTCGCGGAGCTCTCTCGGGGATTCGCTGCGGGGCAGTATGACGAGGTGCTCGTCGCGTACAGCAATTTCAAATCGACGTTCGAACAGGTCCCGTCGGTGCGCCGCCTGCTCCCGCTTGCGCTCGCTGACGTGACCCGGCTCGTCGCGGACATCATCCCGGAGAAAGGGAAGTGGAGCGAGACGCGCGCGATCGAATCGCCGGCGGCCTATGCCATGGAGCCGGACGATTCAAATGTCATCGACATCCTCGTGCCGCGCCTCGTCGCCGTCTCGCTCTACCACTTGCTGCTCGAGTCGAAGGCGTCGGAGCACTCGGCGCGCATGGTGGCGATGAAGAGCGCGAGCGACAAGTCGAAGGAAGTCGCGCACGACCTCACGCGGCTCTTCAACAAGATCCGTCAGGCGGCCATCACGCGCGAAGTGTCGGAGATTATCAGCGGGCGCGAGGCATTAGCCGCGTGAGATAAGACGTTTTTGCAGAAGTTAAATTAACAAATGACTATGAATACATCCAAGCAAGACAACAGAACAGATGCGGTATCTCGCGCGGGAACCATCACGGAGATCATCGGCCCGGTCGTCGACATCCACTTCAAGGAATCGCGCCCGGCGATCGGCGATGCGCTCATCATCGAAAAGAACGATGCACACGGGCGCCTCACGCTCGAGATCGCCTCGCACCTCGGCCTCGATCGCGTGCGCGCTATTTCGATGAACGAGACCGCAGGGCTCGCGCGCGGCGAGACCGTCGCCGCGACCGGCGCTCCGATCAGCGTGCCGGTGGGCGAAGCGACCCTTGGCCGCCTCTTCAACGTCCTCGGCGAACCGGTGGACGGCAAAGGAGCGATGGAGGCCGACGTGAAGCGCCTCCCGATCCATCGCACCCCGCCGACCTTCGACGAGCAGACGACCAAAGCCGAGATTTTCGAGACCGGGATCAAGGCGATCGACCTCATCACCCCGTTCCTGAAAGGCGGCAAGGTCGGCCTCTTCGGCGGCGCGGGCGTCGGCAAGACCGTCCTCATCCAGGAGCTCATCCGAAACGTCGCGACCGAGCACGGCGGCTACTCCGTCTTCGCCGGCGTCGGCGAGCGCGTGCGTGAAGGCAACGACCTCTATCACGAGATGGCCGACTCCGGCGTGCTCGAGAAGACCGCTCTCGTCTTCGGACAGATGAACGAGGTGCCGGGCGCTCGCGCCCGCGTCGCCCTCACCGGCCTCACGCAGGCGGAGTACTTCCGCGACGAAGGCGGCAAAGACGTGCTCTTCTTCATGGACAACGTCTTCCGCTTCATCCAGGCCGGTTCCGAAGTGTCCTCACTCCTCGGCCGCGTGCCGAGTGCCGTGGGCTACCAGCCGACGCTTGCAGAAGAGATGGGCAAGCTTCAGGAGCGCATCACCTCGACCAAGAAGGGCTCCATTACGTCGGTGCAGGCGGTGTACGTGCCGGCCGACGACCTCACCGACCCGGCGCCGGCGACGACCTTCGCCCACCTCGACGGCACCGTCGTGCTCTCGCGCGCGCTCGCTGCGCTCGGCATCTATCCGGCCATCGATCCGCTTGAGTCTTCAAGCGCCGCTCTCACGAGCGAGATCGTCGGCGAAGAGCACTACCGCGTCGCATCGAAGGTGAAGCAGGTGCTCCAGCGCTACAAGTCGCTCCAGGACATCATCGCCATCCTCGGCATCGAGGAGCTCTCCGAGGACGACAAGCAGACGGTGTACCGCGCCCGCAAGCTCCAGAAGTTCCTCTCGCAGCCGTTCTTCGTCGGCGAGCCGTTCACCGGCATGCCCGGCGTCTACGTCTCGCGCGAAGAGACCGTGCGCGGCTTCAAGGAGATCGTGGAAGGGAAGCATGATGATAAGCCCGAAGCGGCCTTCTACATGAAGGGGTCGATAGACGACGTAAAATGACGTCATCTGCTTCGTTGCGGGTCCCGTCGCGTTTCGTCGCCGTAGCGCGACCTACGTCTCCGAAACGCGCCTGCCCGCGTCTTGTATCTGACGTCATTTTCCGCGCTCTCGCCATATAAGCAAGCATGAAGACCTTCCACCTCACTATCGCCCGCGTCGGAGAAAACCTCTTCGACGGCGATGTCATCTCGGTCGCCATCCCCGGAGTTGACGGGATGTTCGAAGTGCTCGCCGGACACGAAGCGTTCGTATCCGAACTCGCGAAGGGGACGGTGCGAGCCGTCTCCGCCGAGGGCGAGCGATTCCATTTCGAGATAGCCGGACGCGGCGTCGCCGAAGTATCACAGAATCAGGCGACTATCCTCCTCTAGGAGTTGCGCCCGCCGTGCAGGGCGTATACTAGGAGCATGACTTTCGAAGGAGACGGCGGGGAGAGCGTTCCGCGGCACCGGAAAGTGCTGCATTACCACGGCGACGAAGTGCGCATGCTCTTCTTCATAAGCGCGATTGTCCTCGTCGTGGCGCAATCGACCGGAGCTGAACTCCCGCTCTCGACGAGCGGCGCTGTCATCGCGGCGGTCCTGCTCGTGATCGCCGCCGGCGTCACCAGTCCGGGGCAGTCCTCGATCCACTGGTTCAACGGCCTTCTCGCCATAATCGGCACGGCCCTCTTCGGGACGACGGCGGTCGAGCATTACCGTGCGGGCATGAGCGTCTTCGATGCTTCGTTCGCCTACACGGAAGCGCTCGCTATCCTATCGCTCATCGCACTCTACTTCACGACGCGCACCATCCGCGGCATCACGCAGCGGGCGAAGCTCTCTTAATCACCTCATCTTCACGAATCATGTCTGTACAAAGTTTCCTCCTCAACCAATACGCAAAATGGAAGTTGAAAGATATGCCGGAAGCGCAGCGCGAGCAGATGACCGCGCTTGTCTCGAAAAATCCGGAACTCTTCAAGAAGATCGGCGAAGAGATCGAGCGCCGCAAGAAGGGCGGCGAAGGCGAGATGAAAGCGTCGATGGACGTGATGAAGAAATACCGCGCTGAACTCGCCGCGCTCATGCAGAAATAGCCGTATGACCGCACTCGTCTCATTCGTCGTCTTCTGCCAAGCGCTCGGCGCGCTCATCGGCGCATTCACAGTCGTCTGGGGCGAGCTCGCGTATCTCCGCGCCATACGCGACAGGAAGATAGACCATGCCGAACGCGCGCACTTGCGCACCATCGCGCACGGGCTCCGTTTCGGCATGACGCTCCTGCTTCTCGCTTCTCTCGCGCTTGTCGTCATCGAATATCTCGCGCATGCCGCTACGCAGCCGGCCATGACGCCGAGCTACTGGGCGCTCGTCATTTTCGCGCTTGTGGTCGTCTATGTCTCATGGGCGCTCTCGCGCAAACGCATCTCTTTCGCGCTCGGCTCGGCTATCGCTTTCACCGGCTGGTGGTTCCTGGCTTATCTTGCGCTCGGCTGGCTGCCGCCCTTGACCTTCGGCGCTCTGGTCGCGTTTTTCGTCATCGCCACGGGTATTTTCTATGCCATCCTCCAGTACGCGCGCATGCTCGCCGGTTCCCGTTCGTAGCCGAGCCTCTTTCTTTTTCGCTCGCGGCGGGGTAATTTGGAATGATGTTGAAGATAGGCATCGTCGGCTTGCCGAACGTCGGGAAATCGACGCTTTTTAATGCGCTCACGAAGGCTTCCGTGCCGGCGGAGAATTATCCGTTCTGCACCATCGACCCTTCGGTCGGCGTCGTCGGCGTGCCTGACGAGCGTCTCGGTGCGCTCGAACGCTTCTCGAAGAGCGAAAAGACCGTTCCGGCCGCGATTGAGTTCGTGGACATCGCCGGTCTCGTGAAGGGCGCGGCCCTTGGCGAAGGGCTCGGGAACCAGTTCCTCGCGAATATCCGCGAGACCGACGCGATCCTCCAGGTCGTGCGTTTCTTCGATGATGCCGACGTGCATCATGTCGAAGGCGACATCGAGCCGTACAAGGATATCGAGATCATCAACCTCGAGCTCGCGCTCGCCGATGCCGAACAGGTGCGGAAGCGCCGCGATAAGCTCACTGGGGACGTGAAGCGCGGCGCGAAAGAAGCGATCGCAGAAGATGCTGTGCTCGCGAAGCTCGCGCAGGGCTTCGCGGCCGGGAAGCTTGCGCTCCATGCCGGCCTCACCGATGAGGAGAAGAAACTCGTCCAGAATCTGAACCTGCTCACGATGAAGCCGATCCTCTACGCGCTCAACCGAAAGAGCGGCGGGCACAACCTCGACGAGCTCGCTGACGGGCGCGCTTCGCGCGCCTATGAGCTCATCGAAGCGCTCGGCGGACGTTACGTCTTCGTCGACGCTGCGACCGAACGCGAATTGAACGACGTCGCTGACGATGACCGCGAGACGTTCCGCCAAGAACTCGGCGTGACGGAGAACGGCCTCGCCGACCTCATCCGCGGCGCCTACGGTACGCTCGGCCTCATCTCATTCTTCACGACCGGCGCCGATGAGACGCGCGCATGGACTATCACGAGGGGCAGCACGGCGCCGGTCGCCGGCGCCGCCATCCATAACGATTTCCTTACCAAGTTCATCCGCGCCGAAGTCATCGAGTGGGACAAGCTCCTCGAGCTCGGCTCCTATGCCGCCGCCCGCGAGAAGGGTCAAGTCCGCGTCGAAGGGAAGGAGTACGTCGTTGCCGACGGCGACGTCATGGTGTTTTTGCACGGATAGGGAAACGCTCGTTTTTCATTATGGCAGCGCTGTGTAGGGCTTTCCTTTTGCGTGGTATAATGCGCGCCTATGGAAACAATCACCTCGAAGCCGCCGAAATTCGTCCGCTGGGCGCTTTTGATAGGCATCGTCGTCATCCTCAACGTCTTTTTCTCGGTCGTGCTCGCCGTCGCGTATCCGGCCCCGGTCTATAACGATTTCTGTCCGACGCAATCCATGGTCTCGCCGACCAATGCCGCGACCTGTGACGCTCAAGGCGGCATCTGGACGGAGTATCCAGCGGCGGTCGCACCAGACGTGTCGGCACCGAAAGCGACCGGGTACTGCGACATGTACGCGAAATGCCAGCAGCCATTCCAGGCTGCAAGCGACCGCTATGCGCTATACGCGTTCGTTCTCATGACCGTACTCGGCATCATTTCGCTCATCGTCGGCTTCATGCCGATCGGCTCCTCGATCGTCTCATCCGGCCTCTCCTATGGCGGCGTCGTCGCTATCATCGTCGGATCGGTAGAGTACTGGGGCACGGCGGGGAACTGGCTCCGTCTCGCTATCGCGACAGCAGGCCTCATCGCGCTGCTCTACATCGGCACGAAGCGTTTCCGCGATTAGTCCTATGGCGCGAGAGAAATTCGATCATGCGGGCGTAGAGAAGAAGTGGCAAGCAATATGGAAAGAGAAGGGGCTCTACCGCTCGACCGAAGATAAAGACAAGAAGAAAGCCTATGTGCTCGACATGTTCCCGTACCCTTCGGGCGAAGGACTTCATGTCGGCCACCCGAAAGGATACATCGCGACAGACATCTACTCCCGCCACAAGCGCATGAGCGGCTATTCCGTGCTGCACCCGATGGGGTGGGACGCTTTCGGCCTGCCGGCCGAGAACTACGCGCTCAAGAACAAGGTGCATCCGCGCGCGGCGGTGGAGAAGAACATAGAGAATTTCAAGAAGCAGCTCGCGCATATCGGCTTCGATTACGACTGGTCTCGCGAGATAAATACGACCGACCCTTCTTACTACCACTGGACGCAGTGGATCTTCCTCAAGATGCTCGAACAAGGCCTCGCCTTCCAATCGAACGAGCCCATCAACTGGTGCCCCTCCTGCATGACCGGCCTCGCGAATGAGGATCTCGATGGCGCCGTCTGCGAGCGGTGCGGCACGCCGGTCGTGAAGAAGAATCTGCCGCAATGGGTTCTGAAGATCACTGATTACGCGGACCGTATGCTCGCCGACCTCGATACGCTCAACTGGCCGGAACATATCAAAGAAGCGCAGCGCAACTGGATCGGCCGCTCCGAGGGCGCGGAGATAGATTTCCCGATCACCGGCGGCGGAACATCCGTCAGAGTGTTCACGACTCGCGCCGACACCATCTACGGCGCGACGTATCTCGTGCTCGCGCCGGAGCATGCGCTCGTCGAAGAGCTGATCGCCTCCGGCGTAGTGAAGAACGCCGATGCGGTGCGCGCGTATGCCGAGGCCGCGGCGGTCAAATCCGAAATCGACCGCAGCGCAGAAGGGAAGGAGAAGACCGGCGTACCGCTCGAAGGCGTCTCGGCGATCAACCCGGCGACCAAAGAAGCGATACCGGTCTATGTCGCCGACTACGTCCTCGGCGGGTACGGGACCGGCGCCATCATGGCCGTCCCCGCGCACGACGAGCGCGATCTCGCATTCGCGCAGAAGATGCATTTGCCGGTCCGCGCCGTCATCGAGCCTATCCTTACGCAAACCGAAGGATCTGCGACCTTCCGCGCCGATGAACCGGTGACGGATTCATTCGGCGTCATCGCTCTCATACGACATTGGGAAAACGATTCCTATATCGGTCTGTATTGGCCGGGCGCGAAATGGGGAACGCTCCTCACTGGCACTATCGATGACGGATTTTCGCCGGAAGAGACCGTCCTGAAGGAGATCCGCGAAGAGACCGGCTATATACACGCGCGCATCGTGCGGCCGCTCGGGAAGATACACAGCCGGTACTATCACGAGCCGAAGCGGCAGAACCGCTTCGGACACGCCCCGGCATTCTACGTCGAGCTCGCCGACGGCGCGCGCGAGGATGTCTCTGCGGAAGAAGTTGCGAAACACGAGGTGCGCTGGCTCTCGCTTCCCGAGCTCCGCTCGTTCCTGACCGCCAATTCGCACCAGGTCGCTCTCGACCTCTTCGAGCGCGGCGTGTATACCGGTCCGGGCATCCTCGCGAACTCCGGCGAATTCGACGGACGTGACAGCAGCGAGGCGAAAGACGAAATCGTCGCAAGCGTCGGCGGCAAGACCGTCGTGCGGTACAAGCTGCGCGATTGGGTATTCAGCCGACAGCGCTATTGGGGCGAGCCGATTCCGGTCATCCACTGTCCCAAGGACGGCGTCGTCCCCGTTCCATATGAAGACCTCCCGGTGAAGCTTCCGGAAGTAGAGTCCTACGAACCGACCGGCACCGGCGAGTCGCCGCTCGCGGCCATCGACGAGTGGGTCAACACTACATGCCCGAAATGCAAGGGACCGGCGAAGCGCGAGACTAACACGATGCCGCAATGGGCCGGCTCATCGTGGTATTACCTGCGCTTCATGGACCCGCATGACGATACGCAGCTCGTCTCCACGAAAAACGAGAAGTACTGGGCGCCGGTCGATGTGTACGTGGGCGGCGATCATGCGGTCCGGCACCTCATCTACGCGCGTTTCTGGCACAAGTTCCTCTATGACATCGGCGTCGTGAGTACGAGGGAGCCGTTCGCCCGGCTCGAATTCCTCGGCTTCATCCTGGACGAACACGGACAGAAGATGAGCAAATCGAAGGGGAACGTCATCAACCCCGACGCGGTCATCGAAGAATACGGGGCCGATGCGTTCCGCATCTACGAGATGTTCATGGGGCCGTTCGAGAACACGACGGCCTGGAGCACGGCGTCCATCGCCGGCACCGCGCGATTCATCGAACGCCTGTGGCGCCTCCAGGATTCGGTCGCCGAGGCTCCGGTCCCGGCGCTGGATGCGCTCTTGCACGAGACGGTCCGCAAGGTAGGCGATGATATCGAGTCGTTCAAATTCAATACCGCTGTGAGCCAGATGATGATCTTCCTGAACGCCGTCGAGAAAGAAGGTTCGATCGGGAAAGAGCAGTGGCGCATGTACCTGCGCGTGCTCGCGCCGTTCGCACCGCACATCACTGAAGAGCTTTGGCAACGGCTCGGGGAGGAGGACTCCATACATCACGCATCGTGGCCCGCGTATGACGAGTCGCTGCTCATCGCGGAGGAAGTCGAAGTCACCGTGCAGGTGAACGGCAAGCGTCGCGGTTCAGTGCGGCTCGCGGCGAACGGCACGGAAGAGGACGCGGTCGCGGCGGCGCGCGCGCTCCCTGCGGTGACCGCTGCGCTCGGCAATACCGCGCCGGAGCGCGTCATTTACAAGCCGGGTAGAATCTTAAACCTCGTGGTATAATCCGTTCTGTTGACTTATCAGGGTGCTCTTGTTATAAATTAGACCACATGACCAAGGGTACCAAGGCGAAGACGGCAAAAAAAGGCTCCGCGGCGAAAAAGCCTGTGTCTGTCTCGTTTTCTTTTGATAGCTCCGCACTGGTGAAGAAACTCCTTGCGGCCGCTCCTGAGCGCGCGCGGGAAGTGCTCATCCGCCGTTTCGGCCTCGGTACCGACGCCGCTCGCGAAACGCTCGAAGCCATCGGCGATCGCTCGAGCATCACGCGCGAGCGCGTCCGCCAGATTGAAGCCGCCGGCCTCGACGCCGTCCGCGCAAGCAAAGCGTTCAAGGAAGCGAAAGCTGCGTTCGTCGAACTCTCTGAATACATCCACTCGCTCGGCGTCATCGTCCCCGAAGAAGAACTCCTCCTCGCGCTCGGGAAAGATGAGAAGACCCGCAACCGTTTCCGTTTCCTCCTCGTGCTCGATTCCTCTTTTTTCCGCGAACGCGAGACGAACGACTTCCTCTCCCGCTGGCACATCGACGCGGCGACGGCGAAGAGCATCCACGAGGCGCTCTCGCGCCTCTACGCCTCGCTTCCGGACGACGAGGTCATCTCCGAAGGCGACCTGCTCGACCGTTTCCTCGATGAGCTCAAGGGCGTGAACGATGCGTACAAGAATGAAGAGGTGATGAAGCGCTGGCTCTCGCTCTCTAAGCGCATCGGCAGCAATCCGCTCGGCGAATGGGGTCGCACGACCGCACCGGCCATCCGCATCAAAGGCATCCGCGATTATGCGTACCTCGCTATCAAACGCCATGGCGAACCGATGCACTTCTCGGAAGTCGCGAAAACCATCGGCACGCTTTTCTCCAAGAAGGCGCATGTCGCGACGACCCATAACGAGCTCATCAAGGATCCTCGTTTCGTGCTCGTCGGCCGGGGACTCTACGCGCTCACCGAGTGGGGCTATAAGCCGGGCGTCGTCCGCGACGTCATCCGCGAGACGCTCGAGAAGACAGGCCCCATGAAGAAGGACGAGATCATCAAGCAGGTGAAGGAGGCTCGGTTCGTGAAGGACAACACCATCCTCGTGAACCTCAACGATTCTCGCTATTTCAAGCGGATGAAAGACGGTCGCTATACGGCGGTCTAAGCTTTTTATAAACACGACGCGACCGCTTAGAAGCGGCCGCGTCGTTTTTATTGCTATACTTGTCGCATACTATGCTCCCATTCCTGGATCTCATCGAGAGCCGCACGAAAAAGCTGAAAAGCGAACTCGGCGTCCGCTCTTCGCCGCGGCCAATCTTCATCCTCGGCCTCGTACTTCTCGCGCTCTCATTCATCGTCATGTCGAGCGCCGTCTCCACGGCACTGTCCCTCGCTCTCTTCCTCGCGCCGCTGTGGATACCATTCATGCTCGTCGCGGGCGCCTGGATACTTTGGATCATCTTGAAGCGCTCGGAATACATCGCTTTTCAGAAGACGATCTTGCTTGAAATCAAGCCGCCGCGCAACTTGGCGAAGACGCCGCTTGCGATGGAGGCGATGCTCTCGGGCATCCACGCCGGCCCCTATGAAGGCACGTGGTACAAGAAATACATCAAAGGCGCCGTGCGGCCGTGGTGGTCGCTCGAGATCGTGTCGCTTGAGGGACAAGTGCATTTCTTCATCTGGACGCGAACCGGGTTCCGCCGACTCATCGAGGCGCAGATGTATGCGCAGTACCCGGGCGTGCAGATAACTGAGGCGCCCGATTACACGCGGCTCATGACCGCCTCTCCCGAAGAGTGGGAGATATGGGGATGCGATTTCGTCCATACCGATAAAGATCCGCTTCCCATCAAGACGTACGTCGAATATGGCCTCGACAAGGTGCAGAAAGAACCGGAGCAGGTCGACCCGCTCGCAAACCTCATCGAATTCATGGGCTCGATGGGGAAGGGCGAATACCTCTGGCTCCAACTCGTCATCCGCATGCATAAGGGCGAGAAATACGGGAAGCTCAATGAGAAAGGGAAGCCGTATACCTGGAAAGACGAGGCGGCGGAACTCATAAAAGAGCTCCGCGAAAAGACGCGCGACACCTATACCGACCCCGCGACCGGCGAAGAGCGCCCGGGCTTCCCGAGCCCGACCAAGGGCCAGATGGAAAAGATCGCCGCTATCGAACGCAATATCTCCAAGTTGGCTTTCGATGTGGGCGCACGGGGCATCTACCTCGCGAGCCCGGAGAAGTTCGACCCGATCGTCATCTCGGGCCTCACGGGCATCTTCAAACAGTTCTCTTCGGAAGGGTGGAACGGTCTGCGCCCGAGCGGGTGGATGACGGCATTCGACGACTATCCGTGGGAGATCGGCGTCGCAAAACTGAAAGACAAGTACCGCGCCTGGATGGTCGAAGCGTATCGCCGCCGTCAGTTCTTCCATGACCCCTACAAGCTCGACACGATGGTGATGAGCACCGAAGAGATTGCGACGATCTACCACATACCTTCCTCCTCCGTCGAGACGCCGAGCCTCGGGCGCATCCAGTCGGCGACGGCGGAAGCTCCGTCTAATCTTCCTACGTAGCCCGCATGCCGCCCTTCACTCGGATCATTTCGACGATCACGTCGGCCTGCGCGCCGTATCTTTCCCGCATCCCGCGCAAGCGCGTCGGGATAGTCGTCGGCATCCTCCTCCTTGTCGGCGGTTACTACATCGCGTTTGCGCCGCCCGCCGATTTTTCCCCGGGAAGCATCGTCCGCATCTCGCGCGGAACCTCGGCACCGGAAATAGCGACCGAACTCGCCGATGCGCACATCATCTCGCACCCGTCGGTCTTGCGCGCTCTCCTGCGGCTCTCGGGCGAAAGCGGCAATGTGCAGACCGGCGTGTATCAGTTCGTCGCGCCGCAAAACGCGTTCGTCGTCGCATACCGTCTCGTCACCGGCGCGTACGGACTGCCGCCGGTGCGCCTCACCTTCGTCGAAGGGACGACCGTACACGAGGCGGCGGTGCGCGTCGCGAGCGCCTTGCCGGGCATCTCCGCGGACGAATTCCTCGCCGCGGCTGCCGGGAAGGAGGGCTACTTGTTCCCGGATACGTATTTCTTCCAGCCGTCGGCCGATGCCGAGTCCATCGTCGCGGCCATGCGCGCGAATTTCGATACGAAGATAGCGCCGCTCATCCCGGCGATAGGCGCGTCGGGTCATTCGCTTGCGGACATCGTGACCATGGCGTCCATCGTCGAGAAGGAAGCGCGCACGAGCGCCGACCGGCGCATGGTCGCCGGCATCCTCTGGAACCGCGTACGGCTCGGCATGCCACTCCAAGTCGACGCCGTCTTCGGGTACATCTTCGACCGGCCCACGTATTCGCCGTCGCCTTCCGACCTCGCGGTGAAGTCGCCGTACAATACGTACCTCCATGCCGGGCTCCCGCCGGGGCCGATCGACAATCCGGGACTCGATTCGCTCGAGGCGGCCGCGCAGCCGACCAAGACGAGCTATCTCTATTACCTCACCGGCCATGATGGCCTCATGCACTACGCGACGACCTACGCCGGCCACCAGGCCAATCTCCGAAAATATTTGAATTGAAAAACCCGCAATAGCTGCGGGTTTTTTGCTGCACGGCCGAGACATCTTTCAAAGCAAGCCTTGAGTGTCCTTAACCTCAATACGACAGCTCCCGAACCAGGGAGCCGCGAGCAGCCCGGAGTTCTTTTACCACTGTAGTCACCGATTGCCAAGCATGATTAGATACTCAATATGAATGTACGAGGTAAGAAGATCTTCGTCGGCCTCTCGGGAGGTGTGGATTCCGCCGTGTCGGCGGCATTGCTCAAGCGGGCGGGGGCCGAAGTGACGGGCGTGTTCATCAAGGGCTGGTACCCGCCGGGGATGCCGTGCACCTGGGCGGCCGACCGCCGCGACGCGATGCGGGTGGCGGCCCGGCTCCATATCCCGTTCCGCACGCTCGACGCGAGCGCAGAGTACAAGAAGAGCGTCATCGACTACCTGCTCGCCGAGTATCGCGCAGGGCGCACGCCGAATCCGGACGTGATGTGCAACCGCGAGGTGAAGTTCGGCGCCTTCTACCGTTACGCGAGAGAGCAGGGGGCGGATGCCATCGCGACCGGCCACTACACGAGCGGCGAGAAAGACCAGTGCTACTTCCTGTGGGCCGTCCCGAAGGAGGTGCTCGAGGCGACGATATTCCCGGTCGGGGAGATGGATAAGAAAGATGTGCGTGCGCTCGCGAAGCGCCTCGGTCTGCCGGTAGCGGAGAAGCGAGACAGTCAGGGCGTCTGCTTCCTCGGCAGCATTTCGGTGGAAGAATTCCTCAGAAGCGAGTTCGGAGAGGAGCCTGGCCGCGCAGTCGATGAGGCAGGGAATGCCGTCGGCGAGCACGACGGCGTGCTCCTCCACACGCTCGGAGAACGCGTCTCGCTGCAAGACGCGAGCGAACCCGGACCATGGTTCGTTCTCGCGAAAGACGTCGGACGGAATGAATTGACGGTAGGGAAGACGCGAACCCCATTTTCCGAAAGCGCCGAAAGGGTTATCCGATTCGCCCAGGAGAATTGGTTTGACGAGCCGTCACTCGTAACAGCGGCGCAGTATCGGTACCGCGGCCCGCACATCCCGGGACACCTCGAACACGACCGGTTCGTGAGCTCCGTGCCGTTCCCTGAAATCCCGACGCCAGGACAATCGGTCGTTTTTTACGATGATGACGAACTTGTCGGCGGTGGTATCATTACTGCATGAATCACACACGTCTCCGGGTCGTCGCGACCATCATCGGCGGCTTCATCCTCATCAGCTTCATACTCTCAGTACCGCATGCTCGCGAGATTTCCCCTGTCGCTGTCCCGGAAAGCATCGCGACCTCGACGCCGGCCGTAGCGCTTCGCGATGCTTTCCGCAGAGGCGTCCACTCGATTACCGGCTCTGTCGAGGCACCGGATCCCTGCACAGTTGTCTCCGCACAAGCCGTCCCCGTCGGTGACGCCTCAAGCACGACAGGCATCCTCATCGAAGTCACGCTGCCGGAGGATTCCGGCGTCTGTCTCCAAGTACCGTCTCCATTAAGTTTCTCCGCAACCATCACCGCGCCTGAAGGGCTTCCTATGAGCGCAACCGTGAACGGCGTCGCCGCGTCGACGACAGTACTATGACGATGTACCCGGTCATCGTCAAAGCTGACGGTTCTCGCGAACCGTTTGATCCGGTGCGGCTTGCCACATCTCTTCGGAGAGCGGGGGCCGGCGATTATACCGCCGAACGAATCGCCAAAGAAATCACTGCGACGGTAGTCCCCGGCATGTCCTCGAAAGAAGTCCACATGCGCGCCTTCGCGCTCTTGCGGAGAGAATCGCGGCCCATGGCGGCGCGCTATGCGCTCCGTCGCGCACTCCTCGAGCTCGGGCCCACCGGCCATCCTTTCGAGGATTTCATCTCGCATCTTTACACCGTACTCGGATGGCAGGTGGAAACGCGCAAGATCATCAAAGGCACGTGTGTCTCGCATGAGGTCGATTTCTACGCCTCACATCCGAAACAAAACACGTATATCGCCGCGGAGCTGAAATACCACAACGACCCGAATTATAAGACCGACCTGAAGGTCGCGCTCTACGTGAAGAGCCGCTTCGACGATATCTTCTCCTGCGATCCGAAAATCCGCGCGTGCCCCATCGACCGCGGTCTTTTGGTCACCAATACGAAATTCACTTCGGAAGCCATCGCCTATGCCGAGTGCGCCGGCGTCGAACTCCTCGGGTGGGGGTACCCGGCTAATGACTCCTTGTTCCTGCTCATGAGCCGCACGAAAGTGTATCCGATCACCGCCCTCACACGGCTCTCACGCACCGAAAAGCGCCTGCTTATCGATAACGGCACCTCGACGGTCGATCAGATCATGACCGAACGCCGCCGTCTCGACGTGCTCCGGCTTCCGGCAGATCGGATTGGCGATCTCATCGCCGAAGCGGAAGGGCTCTTATCGCTTCCAGACGTGGCGCATGATACAGTTTCCCTATGACGAAAACCTTTTCCATGGGCTCATTCGTCGGCGGCTTCATGCTCGGGGCTGTCTTGATCGCGGCGTGGCTCCTCGGGGGAGATCTTACCGCTATCACGCCATCGACGTACGCACCAGCAGCTCCGGACTCCGTCTCCGGCACGACCAGGCCGACAGCCGCCGAAAGCGGAGCCGTATCGATCGCCGATCAGCCAGCGGGCTCGAGCGTAACCGTCGAATCGGTCACCGTACCGCCGCCGGGCGTCTGGGTCGCGGTTCGCGAGATGAATGGCAGCGACCTCGGGAATGTCCTCGGAGCCGTCCGAGTGACGGGCCCGCGGAGCAATGTCACTGTCCCGCTCCTGCGCGCGACTGAAGCCGGTTCCACCTATGCGGTCGAGCTCTACCGCGACGACGGCAACGACGAATTCAACCTCTCCACCGACAGCGTCTACGTCGACTTCGCCACCGGCGAACCGGTCATCGCCTACTTCACGACCGCCTCCTGACATGGCCGAATTCAAGAAGAGCTACAATCCGGACCGTAGCAGCGACTGGAATTACGGCGGAAAGAAGTGGCGACTCTCGCGCTCCAAGATCGACCTGTTCATGGAGTGCCCGCGCTGTTTCTATCTCGACAACAAGCTCGGCACCGCGCGGCCGCGCGGCCCGGCGTTCACGCTCAACATTGCGGTAGACACACTGCTCAAAAAAGAATTCGACGTGCACCGCGCGGCCGGTTCTAAGCACCCGCTTCTCGAACACTACGGCGTCGACGCGATTCCGTACCGACACGAAGACCTCGATACCTGGCGCGAGAACTTCGAGGGCATCGAGTACAAGCACGCACCGACCGGACTCACCATCTCGGGCGCGGTCGATGACATCTGGGTCGACCCTTCCGGCGCGCTCATCGTCGTCGACTATAAGGCGACCTCGAAGGAGGGGACTATCGAGTCGCTCGCCGACTCCTCGTGGGAAGAACAGTACCGCCGGCAGATAGGCGTCTACCAGTGGCTCTTACGCCAGAACGGCTTCACCGTCTCGGATACGGGTTATTTCGTCTACGCGAATGCGCGCGCGGACAAGGCGGCCTTCGACGGCCAGCTCGAGTTCGAGGTGACACTCGTGCCCTGTACGGGTTCCGTCGAGTGGATCGAGGATGTCCTCCCGCGCATCAAGGCGTGCCTCGAGAGCGACGAGATACCCGCATCGAGCGCGACGTGCGAATACTGCCCGTACCGTACTGCCGCCGGAAAAAAGCTCTTGGCAATCCATCATGCCAATGCCAAAAAGAAATAGCAGTGCATTCGCCAACCGCGTCCGTGCTGTGGTTCGCGGAATCCCAAAAGGGGAGACACTACCATATATGGTAGTAGCCGAGCGTGCGGGATATCCAGGGGCTGCTCGCGCGGTCGGCACAGTGATGAAGCGTAACTACGACCCTTCCGTGCCGTGCCACCGCGTGGTGCGAAGCGACGGACGCATCGGCGCCTACAACCGCGGCGGTGAAGAAGCGAAGCGCGAGCTGCTCCGCGCCGAAGGCGCATTTTGAATATGGACGTGAAGATAGAACCATCGTGGGCGGCACGTCTCTCCGGCGAGTTTGAGAAGAGCTATTTTGCGGACCTCACCGATTTCGTGAAGAAAGAGTATCAAGCGGGCGCCGTGTATCCGGCGCCGAAGAACATTTTCCGCGCCTTCGACCTCTGTCCGTTCGACAAGGTGAAGGTCGTCATCCTCGGCCAGGACCCGTACCACGGCACCGGGCAAGCGAACGGCCTCGCGTTCGCGGTGAACGACGGGCAGGCGTTGCCGCCGTCGCTCCAGAACATCTTCAAAGAGACAGAGAGCGACTTAGGGAAGCCGCTCATGCACAGAAGCGGCGACCTCTCGCGCTGGGCGGAGCAGGGCGTCCTCCTCCTGAATGCCACCCTCACCGTCCGAGCACATAGCGCCGGCTCGCATCAGGAGAAAGGGTGGGAGTCCTTCACTGACGCCGTCATCAAAGCCCTTTCCGAGGAGCGGGAGCATCTCGTCTTCATGCTCTGGGGCAATTACGCGAAGGCGAAGGGTGCGCACATCGACCGCACCAAACACCTCGTGCTCGAGTCGCCGCACCCGTCGCCGTTCTCCGCCACCTCCGGTTTCTTCGGCTCCCGGCCTTTCAGTAAGGCGAACGAGTACCTCGTCAGTCACAGCGAAACGCCGATAGACTGGCTATAGGGAACATGTTATAACGCTGTCCAGGATGATGGATTCGTTCCTACGCCACCCGACTCGGAGGAGGAAGATCATGGATCTCTATGTACGAAGCGGCGCATTCGACCCGATACCCGTGTCGAGGCCAGGAATCACGATTACCTGGGATCAGATGCTCGTGACCGTGAGCCGGTATCTCGCAGTAGTCTCCGTGACCATGCAAGTCCTGGACGCGGACCAGGTGGCGACCGGCATATGCGAAGGCGAATTGATGAGGATGATCCGCAAAGGCCACTGGCTCTATTTTGACTCGCCTGGCTTCAATCTCGAACCGGTCGAGATGCTGGATGAATCGTCGCCGAACCTGTTTACCGACAACGGCTGCGTCTTCTTCCGATATGGGGGCCATCAGTATGCGATATATCCGTCATGACGGCATGACTCAGCGCCGCAAGAACTGCGGCGTTCGTTTTTATGCCACCCCGAGGCGTGCGCTATACTGATTCCATGAACCACACGCCGCAGATAAAGAAAGCGATACAATTCGCCGCCAGAAAGCACCACGGGCAGATGCGCCTGGAAACAGAACCCTTGCCCTACATCACCCACCTTTTCTCGGTCGCGCTCTTGGTCGCCGAGGATGGTGCGAGCGACGATGTCGTCACGGCGGCACTCCTGCACGACACGCTCGAAGACACTCCCACGACGCGCGAAGAGATCGTCGCAGCATTCAACGAGCATGTCGCGGAGCTCGTCGAAGCGGTGAGCGAGAAAAAAAATCTTCCTTGGAAAGAGCGGAAGGAGGACTACCTTGCGAATCTCAAGACCGCTCCTGCCGACGCGGTGCTCATCGCTACCGCCGACAAGATCGATAATATCGAGAGTAAGATAGAGGCCTACCGGAAAGAAGGCGCGACGCTCTTGAATCGCTGGAAACAGCCCTCAAGCGAATACCTCTGGTACCACGGCGAAGCGCTCCGCATCGCGCAGGCGCGTCTGCCGGAGCATCCGCTCACCAAGCGTCTCGCCGAAGCGCACGCCGAAGAGATGGACGTCTTCTCAGAAAAGTGATCACTACCAAGCGAAGCGCATCATACATGCATGTTCGCATGTATGTATGCGAGCGAGCGCAGGGAGGAAGCTCGGCTTTGCGAGCTTACCAGATTTTCGCGCGATTCCTCGGCTCGCGATACAGTGCGTCACCCTTCTTCACGCCGAACGCCTCATAGAACTCGGGAATATTCGAGAGCGGACCATTCACGCGGAAGCGCGAAGGGGAGTGCGGGTCGGTCAGCACCTGTGTCTTGCGGAACTCCGGGCGTTCTTGCTCGCGCTCAGTCGTCGCGTAGCCCAGGAAGAAGCGCTGCTCAGGAGTGAAGCCGTCGATATCTTTACGGCCCGTCTCTTTCAAGCGGAGCTGATAGGCGTCATATGCGATCGAGATGCCGCCAAGGTCGGCGATATTCTCGCCGAGCGTGAGCTGGCCGTTCACGTTCATGCCGGGAGCGACGGCATATCCGTTAAATTCTTTCACGAGCGTCTTCGCCTTCAGCGCAAAACGCTTCGCGTCCGTCGGCGTCCACCAGGTCTTCCTGTTCCCCTTGCCGTCAAACTTACAGCCCTGATCATCAAACCCGTGCGTTATCTCATGCCCGATGACTGAGCCTATCGCGCCGTAGTTGAACGCATCATCGGCCGTGACCTCGAAGAACGGGTGCTGCAGAATAGCCGCAGGAAAGACGACGTCGTTCAGACCGAAACTGCAATACGCATTCACCGTCTGGGGACTCATGAACCACTCCTTGTGGTCGACCGGCTTGGCTAGGCGACGAATCGCGCGCCGGTGCTCATACGTAGAAACACGCAAGACGTTACCGGCATACTCGTCGGCATCGATGACGAGACCCTTGTAACTCTTCCATTTGTCCGGGTAGCCGAGTTTGCGATTCATCTGATGCAATTTCTTAATAGCTTTTTTCTTCGTCTCCGGGCTCATCCAATCGAGATTCTTGATACGAGCCTCATACGCGCGGAAGAGATCGGCGACGATGAGCGCGACCTTATGTTTCGCCTCGGCAGGAAAGTACTCCTCCACATAGAGCTCGCCGAAGACTTCGGAGAGCCCGCCGTTCACGACGCGGAGTATGCGGCGCCACAACGGCTTCATATGTTTCGTGCCCATGAGCGCCGTAGCGTAGAAAGCGAAGTTCTCTTTCTCGAGCTCGGGAGTGAGGAACGAGGAAAAGTCGCTGATGAGGTGCGTGCGGAGGTAGATCTGCCAGGCCTCGATCGGATACGCGGTGAGCATCTTGTCTGCCGCCATGAAGAAATCCGGCTGCATCACGACGACCTCTCGCGGTTCGGCACCGAGGATCTTGAAATAATCCTGCCAATCGATGCGTGGCGTCAGTTTTTTCAGCTGAGAAAGCGATTTCTTGTGGTACGTCTTATCGACGTCGCGCAGATCCTCTTTCTTCATCGAGGCTTTCGCGATAGCGGTCTCTATGTTGAGTACGAGAGTCATCTCTTCTTTCGCCGTGGTCTTCCGACCGGCAAGTTCCAGGAGTCGCACGAGATACGCTTGGTACGCCGTGCGCACCCGTACGGACTCTTCATCATTCTTCAGATAGTAGTCGCGGTCCGGCATGCCGAGGCCGCCCTGTCCGAGATAGAGGATGTACTTCTCGCTGTCTTTCATATCCTGGTCGATACCGGCACCCCATACGCCGCCCGAGCCGACGCTCTCAAGGAGCGCGACCGTTGCCACGACGTCTTGCGGCGTCTCGATGCTCTCGATGCGCTTCAGAAGCGGCGCGAGCGGAGTGAGGCCGAGCTCCTTGCGGCGCTTCAAGTCCATGCCGGAAGAGTAGAGATCGCGGATCATCTGCTCCGGGCTCCCTTTTTCTGCTCGCTTCCTCTCAACGACCTTCTTCAAAAGAGCATTGAGCTGCTTGTCGGTCGTATGACGGAGCTCGGTAAAAGAACCCCACCGCGACTCAGTTTTCGGTATCGGATTCTTCCGCATCCAGTTCCCGCTCGCATAGTGAAAGAAGTCGTCCTGCGGACGCACCGTCGTATCGATATCTCGCACATCAAATCCCCATCCTTTTTTTATCATGCGTCCATAGTATATGAATCTTTTATCTCATGCTATCTTTCTCCCATATGACTGTCGCAGATGTACGCACGCGATACCTCGATTTCTTCGCCAAGCGCGGGCATGCCGTCATCCCTTCGGCGCCGA
Source organism: bacterium (assembly GCA_021813965.1). Lineage (GTDB taxonomy): Bacteria > Patescibacteriota > Minisyncoccia > Phycocordibacterales > Phycocordibacteraceae > C7867-001. Next base: position 24,308 of record JAKAJB010000001.1, read on the forward strand.
TCGTGCCGGAGAACGACCCGACCACGCTTTTCACCAGCAGCGGTATGCAGCCATTGGTGCCATACCTCTTGGGCCAGCCGCACCCAGAGGGGGCGCGGCTCGTCGACTCGCAGATGTCATTCCGCGCGGAAGATATCGAAGAAGTCGGCGACAATCGCCACACGACGTTCTTCGAGATGCTCGGCAATTGGAGCCTCGGCGATTATTTCAAGCAAGAGCAGCTGCCGTGGTTCTTCGAATTCCTGACGAGCGGGGAAGAAGGCCTCGGGCTCGACCCGGCGAAGCTCTACGTCACGGTCTTCGGCGGCGACGAGGAGTCCGGTATGGCTGCTGACTCCGAGTCGGTCGAGATATGGAAGAAGCTTTTCGGTGAGAAGGGGATTAACGCGGCTTTCGTCGAGCTCGGCACCGAAGAGCACGGGAACGAAGTCGGCATGCAGGGCGGCCGCATCTTCTCGTACGGCGCGCGGAAGAACTGGTGGAGCCGCGCCGGCGTCCCCGCCAAGATGCCCGCGGGAGAGATCGGCGGCCCGGACTCCGAGATGTTCTATGATTTCGGCCTCCCGCACGATCCGGCCTTCGGCCCCGAGTGCCACCCCAACTGCGACTGCGGGCGTTTCGTCGAGATCGGCAATTCCGTCTTCATGCAGTTCATCAAGCAGGACGACGGCACGTTCAAGGAATTACCGAAGAAGAACGTCGACTTCGGCGGCGGCCTCGAGCGCCTCACGGCCGCGACGCGCGATGATGCTGACATCTTCCTCACCGACGTATTCGATGCTGCTCGTACCGTCCTCGAGACCCGCTCCGGCAAAGCTTATACAAGGTTGAACCTTGTAGAAAAAGATGGCGCAGATACGAGGTCGTTCAGGATCATCCTCGACCACATGCGTGCCGCCTCGTTCATGCTCGCAAGCGGCATCCGTCCGGCAAACTCCGAGCAGGGGTACGTGCTCCGCCGCCTCATCCGCCGCTCCATCCGCGAAGCCGACAAGCTCGGCATCAAAGACGCGGTGCTCGCCGAAGTCGCCGAGGGATGCGGCGCAGCTTATGCCGAGGCGTATCCCTTCGTGCAGGCCGCCGCACGGGCTATCCGCGAAGAACTCGAGAAAGAGGAGGCGCAATTCAGGAAGACGCTCGCGAACGGCATGCGTCAGTTTGAAAAAATACAGTGGATGGGAGTTCCTGATGAAGCACTGCCGTCAAATAATCAAACGGCAGCCATAGCGGGACACGTAGAAAAGGTTCTGCCGAGTAATATTGTTTTTGAACTTTACACAACATATGGATTCCCAGTTGAGATGACTGAGGAAATTGCGAAGGAACGCGGAGCAATCATTAATAAAGAGGAAGTTGCTGAAAAAATGAAAGAGCACCAGGTGCTCTCGCGTGCCGGTGCAGCACAGAAGTTCGCGGGCGGACTCGCCGACCAGGCCGAACAGACGGTCCGCTACCACACCGCGCATCATCTTCTCCTCAAGGCGCTCCAGATAGTGCTCGGAAGCGACGTGCATCAGCGCGGCAGCAACATCACGAGCGAACGCCTGCGTATCGACTTCTCGTACGGAGCAAAAATGACGGACGAGCAGAAAACGACTGTGGAGAAGATCGTGAACGAGAAGATCGCCGCAGCGCTCCCGGTCATCCGCACGGACATGAAGAAGGAAGAGGCGGAGAAACTCGGTGCCGAGCACGAGTTCGGCGCTTCGTATCCCGATATCGTCTCGGTGTATTCGGTCGGCCCGCTCGATAACGCTTTTTCCATAGAGTTCTGCGGCGGCCCGCACGTGAGCAACACGAGCGAGCTCGGCGCGGACGGCAGGCATTTCAAGATACTGAAGGAAGAAGCTTCATCCGCCGGCGTCCGCCGCATCAAAGCGGTTTTGCAATAATCGCGGCATCCATTGCGCCGCATGCGAAACCCGTCGCATGCGGCGCAATGCTAAAATAAACCGGATGAATTTTCTTGAGAACCTCTTTTCGAAAAAGAAGTACGCGGAATCAATCGTCCTGATCGATATCGGTGCCGATACCGTCGCCGGCGCGTATGTGCACTATTCGGACGGGGAACAGCCGACAATCCTCTACGTACGCCGCCTGCCCATCGAGATACGCCCGGATGAAGCGCACGATCGTGCCATGGTGCGCGCGCTCGAATTGCTCGCCGCCGACCTTATCCGCGAAGGCGCCCCCGTCCTCGCGCGAGCGACCGGCAGCGGAAGCATCGGGTCTATCCTCGTCTCGGTCGACGCGCCCTGGCAGGAAACGCGCGTACACACGGAGTATTTCGAACAAGACGAATCTTTCATCTTCACCAAGGAATTGGTCGAGGCGAAACTGAAGAGCAGCGCTGCGGTATCTTCGGAAGAATTGCTCGCAGACACAAGCATCATCGGCACCATCCTGAACGGCTATGAGACGAATAATCCATACGGCAGACGGGTCCATCGCGCGTCGATTATCGCGCTCACGTCGATTATCCAGCGAAGCGTCGCGGACGACATCTTGAGAGTGCTCAGCCGCAGTTATCACACCAAGAAGGTGTTCCCGATTGCCGGCAGCTCCCTTCGCTATCAGGCGATGCGGATACTGTTCCCGCACGAGCGGGACGCGCTCATCATCGACGCAACCGGTCGCGCCCTGACTTCCATTTCTCTTGTACGGAAAGGGATGTTCGTCACGATGGTCCATGTGGAGACCCGCTCCGATGACACCGAATGGGTGCCTGCCGTCACCAAGGAACTCGCGGAGCTAGCGAAGCATTACCCGTTGCCGCGCACCATCTTCCTGCTCGCACGCGAACAAGAGGTCGCGAGCCTGCGAGAGAAGCTCGATACGGCGAATTTCGCTCCGCTCTGGTTCGGCGATGCGCCGCCGAAAATCGTCGCCGTCCAAAAAAGCTTCGTCGGGGCTTCCGTACGGCAGATGACCACCAACACGCCCGGCCTCGTCGTCCTCCTCATGACGTTGTACTTCCGCGATCGGCACGCCGGATCGGGCGAGATCCGGTAATGCACAAGGCCTTCTCATAGGCTCGAACGACGGGGTGCTATACTCTCTCCATGCATAAAATCGATGACATAATCCCGCCGTCCAAACGCCGCGAAAGCGAAAACCTTACCAACGAATCCGTCCCCCGCCGACCGCTCCATCTCTCGCAACACACGCCGGGTTTCCCGGTGAAGACTCTCGCTGCGGTCCTCATCGTGATTGTCGCGTCTTTCTGCGCACTGTATTACTTCTCTAGCGCGAAGGTCGAGATAACGCCGAGCACCGTCTCGGCGGCCGTCCAAAACTCTTTCACGGCGACAGAGAGCTCCGGCGATTTGCCCTACGAGATAATCACCTCGCAGAAAATAGCCTCGCAGAGCGTTAAGAGCAGCGGGACGAAAGAGGTCAATTCGTCCGCGTCCGGCACCATCACGATCTACAACACCCAATCGAAAGCGCAGCGGCTCATCACGAACACCCGCTTCGCGACGACCGCCGGCCTTATTTTCCGCATTCACACCGGCGTGACGATTCCTGCGGGCAGCGCGGCGAAGCCGGGCTCCCTGACGGCGAAAGTCTATGCTGACAAGACAGGCGATGCCTATAACGTCGGCCCGACGTCGTTCACCATCCCCGGATTCGCCGGCACGCCGCAAGAAAGCGAAGTGTACGCCCGATCGAGCGATGCCATGACCGGCGGCGCATCCGGTATGGTGCCACTCATCGATACCGCGCTCGAGACGCAGACCACGAACGCGCTTACTGCGGCACTCGCTCCCGAACTGGCAGCAAGCATTCAGGCTCTTGTCCCGACTGGCTACGTGCTTCTGCCCGGCGCTTCGACAACAACGCTCCAGGAACTCGCACCGGCGACTTCGTCGACGACCGGTATGGTCGAAGTGCGAGAGCAAGGCACCATCACCGCCGTCGTGTTCCCGAATGCCGCTCTCGCAAAGGCGGTGGCCACGTCCATCGCCGGTCTCGGCTATCAGGGCGAGCCGCTTACGCTCGCTCCGGCAAGCGACCTGACCCTCTCAGCAATCAGCCTCCCGGATGCGAATTCCTCCTCGTTCACCTTCACGCTGGCCGGCACGGCATCGCTTATCTACACCATAGATCCTACGCGCATTGCTGCCGCCGTCGCCGGAAAGACCCGCTCGGCCGCCGAAGTTGCGCTGACGAACTACCCCGAAGTCAAGCGCGCCGTCATCGTTCTTCGGCCGTTCTGGCGCCAATCGTTCCCCCAAGACCCTGCTTCCATATCGGTAACGACCGTTACCCCCTAGCAAGATTTGACGATTCTTGGCACACCTGCTAGATTATCTAGGTACCTTATGGGAGGCGATGCAAGCTAAATGAGCGAAGAAGACGATACAAAAACGACGACGGCTGGGACCGTCGAGGAAGTATTGCCGAATTCGCTTTTCCGTGTCCGTCTCCCTGCCAAAGAGGAGGGAGGGGAAGGGGAACTAGTGCTCGCATACCTCGCAGGCAAGATGCGCCTACACCGTATCCGCGTCTTGATGGGAGATCAGGTAGACATGGTGCTGGACCCGTATGGCGGCCGTGCGAGGATCGTGCGTCGATTAACGTAACAACAAATCAAACTTATTTACGATGAAAGTTCGTGCATCAATCAAAGTCCAGCAACCGGGAGACCAGCTCGTCAGACGTGGCGGGCGCCTGTACCGTATTAACAAGAAGAACCCGCGCCGTAAGGCGCGCCAAGGCTAATTTTTTCGTATGCGTATCGCCGGCGTTACTATTCCCGATAACAAGCAACTTGCGTATTCCTTGCCGATCATCTTCGGTATCGGTCCCACGCGCGCCAAGGACATCCTGAAGGCCGCGAATATCCCCCTGACCAAGAAGGGCAGCGAGCTCTCTGCCGAGGAAGAGCAGAAGATCCGCTCACTCGCCGAAGCCTATCTCATCGAAGGCGAGCTCCGCCGCGAGATCGGCCAGAACATCAAGCGTCTCAAGGACATCCGCTCCATCCGCGGCGACCGCCACTCGAAAGGCCTCCCGGTACGCGGCCAGCGCACCAAGACGAACTCACGCACCCGTCGTGGTAACGTCCGCAAAACGATGACCTCGGGTCGCCGTACGCTCGAAAAGACGTAATCACTGATACTTTTACAATCACTTCATTATGGGAAAGAAACGAATCATCAAGAAGAGCGGAAAAGGCATGGATCAGGGCCGGAAGGAGCGCGCCCTCGGGAAAGCGACCAAGCGCCACCTCGAGAAGGGCATCCTGCACATCGAAGCCACCTTCAACAATACGAAGGCGATCATCACCGACGAGAAAGGCAATGCGGTCGTGTCCTCTTCAGCAGGCGCCCTCGGCTTCTCGGGTGCCCGCAAGTCCACGCCGTATGCAGCGGCGAAGGTCGGCGAATTCCTCGGCGAGAAAGGAACGATGATCGGCCTCAAAGAGGCGTCAGTCATCATCCGCGGCGTCGGCGCCGGCCGCGAGTCCGTGCTCCGCGCCTTCTCAGGCAAGGGCATCCAGATCCGCGCCATCAAGGATGCGACTCCGGTCCCGCACAACGGCCCGCGCCCGCCGAAACCTCGACGCATCTAATATTTTTACTACATGAAAACTCCCCCGCGATACAAAACAGCGAAGCGCCTCGGCGCGACCGTCTTCGAGAAAGCTCAGACGCAGAAGTTCGCTATGTCTGCTGAGCGCTCCGAGAAGAACAAGCGCCGCGGACGCGGTCGCCAGAGCGAGTACGGCAAGCAGATGCTCGAGAAGCAGAAGGTCCGCATGACCTACGGCCTCACGGAACGCCAGTTCCGCAACTACGTGCGCAAATCCCTCGCTGCGCACAGCGCTAAGCCGTCCGACCTCCTCCACGAGCTCCTCGAGCTCCGCCTCGACAATGTCATCTGGCGCCTCGGCTTGGTGCCGACCCGCCGCGCCGCCCGCCAGATGGTGTCGCACGGCCACGTGATGGTCGACGGCAAGAAGAGCCGGGTGCCGTCGCAGGCGCTTTCCGTCGGCGACCGCGTGAGCGTGCGCGAGGGCTCGAAAGAGCACGGTTCGTTCGTCGGATTCACCGAGCGCTTCATGGAGCGGAAGCTCCCGTCGTGGCTCTCGTGGAATCCGAAGTCGATGGAGGGCAGCGTCGTCGAGAAGCCGACCTCCGCTTCAGCGGATGTCGCCGGCGACCTCGTCATGGTGCTCTCGTTCTACACGAGATAATTTGAGTATTAATTAATTGGTAATTACGATTGCGTTATGGAATACCACATCACACTTCCGAGTAAGCCCCGTATCGTGTCCGAAGAGGGCGTGCAGGGCGTTTACGAGATAGACTCGCTCTATCCGGGCTACGGTCACACCCTCGGCAACTCGCTCCGCCGCATCATCCTCTCGTCTTTGCCGGGCGCCGCTATCACGCAGGTCAAGATCGACGGCGTGCCGCACGAGTTCGCGACGATCGACGGCGCACGCGAGACGGTCATGGAGATCCTTCTCAACCTCAAGCGCGTCCACTTCGTACTTCACGGCGATGAGCCGCAGACCATTTCGCTTTCCGCGAAGGGCACCGGCGAAGTCACCGCAAAGAACTTCAATCTTCCGAGCCAGGTCGAGATCATGAACCCGGAGCAGCACATCGCTGACCTCTCCGGCAAGGCATCGTTCGAGCTCGAAGCTACCATCGAACGCGGCCTCGGCTACGTGCCGCGCGAAGTCCTCACCAAGGACAAAGTCGACATCGGCACCATCGCGCTCGATGCGACCTTCACCCCGATCCGCCGCGTGAACTACGAAGTAGAGAACATGCGCGTCGGCGACCGCACGGATTTCAACCGCGTGCGCATCCTCATCGAGACCAACGGTACCATCTCGCCGCGCCAGGCGCTCGAGCAGTCCATCGAGACGATGATCCACCAGCTGAAAGCCATCATCGGCTTCCAGGAAACCGCACCGGCTGCAGAAGAATCGTCGTTCTCCGGAGCGAAGGAGGAGAGTAGCATCGATGCTGCGAAAGTGAAGATCGCCGATCTCGAGCTCTCCGCACGCATCACCTCGGCGATCGAGGAGGCGGGCATCAAGAGCGCAGCCGGCTTGGCACGCAAGACCGCGTCGGCGCTCCTCGAGCTCGATGGCGTCGGCGAGAAGGCGGTCGAAGAGATTTCCACTGCGCTCGCGCGCTTCGGTCTCACGCTCAAGGGCGAATAATAAGCATCAGATTCTGGTATGGCCTACACTAAAAAAGCACAAACATTCGCCCGCAAAGCCGGTCCGCGCGCTGCGCTCATGAAGTCGCTCGCGCGCTCGCTCGTCCTCGAAGAGCGCATCTCGACCACCGAGGCCAAGGCCAAGGCGCTCCGCCCGCTCATCGAGCGCCTCGTGACCTACGCGAAGACGAATACGCTTGCTAGCCGCCGGCTGACCAAGAGCCGCCTCGGCGACGACGAAGCGGTTAAGAAGCTCTTCGAGTCCATCGGTCCGCGCTATGCGGAGCGTGCCGGAGGTTACACTCGCATCGTGAAGCGCACCCTGCGCGGCAGCAATGATGCCCGCAAGCTTGCGTATATCGCTTTTGTCTAGTATTCATATAGTATCCATGACCACCCGCATTACCAAACCGGAAGCCACTACCTACACGATCGATGCCACCGATCGCACGCTCGGCCGCGTCGCGAGCGAGGCGGCGCACGCCCTCCTCGGGAAGCGCTCGGTGCACTTCACCAAGAACATAGCGCTCCCGATGACCGTCATCGTCGAGAACGCAGCGAAGCTGCATCTCCCGACCACGCGCACCAAGAGCAAGATCTACACCCGCTACACGGGCTTCCCGGGCGGTCTCCGCGAGATGAGCATGGAGGAGATGATCACGAAGAAGGGCATCGAGGAGGTCGTCAAGAAGACGGTGGACGGCATGATTCCGCGCAACCGCCTGCGCGCCCCCCGCATGAAGAATCTCGTCGTTAAAGCATAAACCAGTATGGCAACCACTAATTTCATCAACGCTGTCGGACGCCGCAAGACCGCTATCGCGACGGTCCGCATGACGGCCGCGCCGAAGTCGAGCATCATCGTCAACGGCAAGACCGTCAAAGAATATTTCAAGACTGATCTGCGCGCGAAAGTCGCCGAAGAGGCGCTCGACATCGCGGACAGCGCAGAGAACTATGCGATCACCGCGCACGTCGTTGGCGGCGGCGTCGCGGCTCAGGCGGACGCGCTCCGCCATGCGATCTCCCGCGCGCTCACCGAGGCAGAACCGAAGACCCGCACGGTCCTCAAGGCCGCCGGCCTCATGCGCCGCGACCCGCGCGCCAAGGAGCGCAAGAAGCCGGGTCTCGTTAAGGCTCGCAAGGCCAAGCAGTGGTCCAAGCGCTAGTCTCTCCTCCATTTCTCCCCGCAGAAACCGCCACAAGGCGGTTTCTGCTTTTCAAGCGTTGTGCTATACATCTATCCGGAGCCTGGCAATCTCGCTCAGGCAGACTCGTCGGGAGAGGTGCATATGTTACTACCAGAAAGTAATCCGTATGTCTCAGGCGAAATCTCGATCCTTGAGACGCTCGTGCGAACAGGCGAGGAGCGAGCCTCGGTCACGCTCCCGCTCCAGCTCCACATGTTCCTGGTCGGTTGTCTCGCAGAGCATCTGCACGATCCGGATATCGCCCATCACGTCCTCGCCTTGGGGCTTCTGCGCTCCGCGACGATAAGCGGCGAATCGGGGAACGTGCTCTTGAAGCGGACCGAAGACGCGGCGTTGCTGCTAGCAGGATTCTTTCCGGAGAGAGCCTCGCGTCTGCATGTCGGCCCTCGCTACTTCCGTGATATGGGTCAAGCCGCATACGCGAGCCTCGCCGTGAAGCTCCAAGCGGTAGGGAAGGCAGACCGCGGGAAGTTCTACGACGAGGTGGTCGAGCGGTTCCAACTTCTCGAAAACGTCCTGGACGCCGCGCGGGTACGACCCGGAGGAGACGAGGAGTCCTTCCGCTGGTGGTTGATAAAAGTAGTCATACGGGGCATATTTAGGAGATGGATGAACACGAAGACGACGTCATAATCGAGCCGGAATTGGGAAAGTCAGACTTTCCCAATGACGGGGTCGAACCGGAGATGATGGAGGACCAGCCGGAGGCTAAGATCGCGAAGATGCGCGAGGAGCTCGGCGCGTGCCGCAAAGACAAGCAGGAATACATGGACGGCTGGCAGCGCGCCAAGGCCGACTATGTGAATCTGCTCAAGCGATTTGAAACCGAGACGAAATCGGCGAAAACCACGGGCGTGGTGAAGGCAGTCGAGACGCTGCTTCCGGCCTTTGACGCGCTCGAGCGCTCCAAGGAGCACGGCGAGCTGCCGGAGGGCTTCACGGCAATCGCCCGGCAGCTCGAGAGCGCCTTCGCCGCCCTCGGGCTCGAGTCGATGGGTGAGGTGGGTGAGCATTTCGACCCCTCGCACCACGAGGCGCTCGGTCAGGACCCGACCGATTCAGCGGAGAAAGATGATACGATTACCGGTGTATTGGAGAAGGGGTGGCGAGTGGGCGATACAGTCATCCGCCCGGCGAAAGTGCGCGTCGCGCATTTCGGGAACTAGCGAGGGCGGTGGGTCGAAAGAAGGGAGTAAAGACTTGGCCGAAGTAGCCTGGAACGCGCCCTTCTTTCGGCTCAGCGCCGAAGCGGACGCCCAGTTGCATTCGTAGTGGGTTTTTCTGTAGAATACTTGTTGGCTTAATTTATATAAACGTATGGCAAAAATACTAGGTATCGATTTGGGAACCACGAATTCGGCGATGGCTATCGTCGAGGGCGGTGAGCCGCGCGTCCTCGAGAACGCGGAGGGTGCCCGCACGACCCCGTCCATCGTCGCGATAGGGAAGACCGGCGAGCGCATCGTCGGCACGCTGGCCAAGCGCCAGTCGGTGACCAACCCGCTCAACACGATCTTCCAGATCAAGCGCTTCATCGGCCACAGCTTCGACGAACCGGAAGTGCAGAAGGACAAGGCTGTCGTGCCTTTCGAGATGCGCAAGGGCGAGACCGGCGGCATCGAGGTGAAGATGAACGACAAGTGGTATCGCCCGGAGGAGATCTCGGCGATGATCCTCGGCAAGCTCAAGGCCGACGCTGAGGCGAAGCTCGGCGAGAAGATCACGCAGGCGGTCATCACCGTCCCGGCCTACTTCAACGACGACCAGCGCTCTGCGACCAAGGCCGCCGGCCAGATCGCCGGCCTCGAGGTGCTCCGCATCATCAACGAGCCGACGGCCGCGGCACTCGCCTACGGATTCAATAAGAAGAAGGATGAGAAGATCGCCGTCTTCGACTTCGGCGGCGGCACGTTCGACATCTCGATACTCGAAGTGGGCGGCGACGTCATCGAGGTGAAGAGCACCGACGGCGACGCACACCTCGGCGGCAAGGACCTCGACCAGAAGATCATCAACTGGCTCGCGGACGAGTTCAAGAAGGAGAGCGGCATCGACGTGCGCGGCGACGCGCTCGCGCGCCAGCGCCTCGACGAAGCGGCGGAGAAGGCAAAGATCGAGCTCTCAAGCGCGATGGAA
>JAKAJB010000026.1 GCA_021813965.1 bacterium
TGAAGACGGACGGGGATCCGTTCATCGGGGACCCGAATGCTCCTGTCACGATCGCGTTCTGGAGCGATTTCCAGTGCCCGTTCTGCAAGGCGTTCGAGGTCGGCGGCATCCCGCAGATCCAGACGCCGCCGGCGCTTCCGGACATCATCAAGAACTATGTCGACACTGGGAAAGCGAAGGTCGTGTTCATGGATTTCGTGTTCCTCGGCAACGACTCTGTGACTGCCGCGCTCTATAACCGCTCGGTGTGGAAGCTGTATCCGAAGCAGTATTTCGCCTGGCGTACCGCGATGTACAAGGCACAGGACCAGGAGGGCGATCAAGGGTTCGGCAACGCGGCGTCCATCGACAAGCTCGACGCGACCATCCCAGGGCTTGATGCGGCGAAGATAACCGTCGACGTGAAAGCGAACGCCTCCGCATACCAGGCCATGAACGATGCCGACAAGGCTGAAGCGGCGAAGGCCGGAGTCTCATCGACACCGTCGTTCATCATCGGCACGCAGAAGATCGAGGGCGCGTATCCGTATGCGAATTTCCAGGCGGCCATCGAGGCTGCACTGGCGAAATAGCATGAAGTTTTTCCTCCGCTGGCTCGTCTCGGCGGTCTCGATAGGCGTAGCTGCGTATCTGGTGCCCGGCGTCAGCGTAACCCTCTGGGGCGCGCTCATCGCGGCAGTGGTGCTCGGTGCGTTGAATCTATTCCTCCGTCCGGCCATCATCATCCTGACGCTCCCGATAAACATCCTCACGCTCGGGCTCTTCTCGTTGGTTATAAATGCGCTTCTCGTGATGCTTGCCGGGCTTATCGTGCCAGGGTTCGTGGTCGCCGGGTTCTGGGCGGCGCTTCTCTTCGCTTTGGTCTTGACGCTCATAAACTGGGTGTTCCGGTTCTGGGGCCACCAAGCATAAGCCATGATCGATCCGGAGCTCGCTGCAAAACTCGACGAGATAGGCGAAAAGGCCGACAGGGCGTTCCGCGCTGCGGAATCGGTACGGAAATACCTCTTCTGGACCGGCGTCGTGACCGTCGCGCTCGTCGTGTTGCCGCTCATCGGGCTCATGTTCGCCATCCCGTCGTTCATAAACAGCTATGTGAATCCTATCAACGAAGCGGCCGGGAACCCGACGACGTCAACGACTGACCTCGTGCACTCGCTCGGGCTCTAGAAATGACTCGCAAAACGTGGCGGTCGGACCGCCACGTTTTGCGAGTCATTTCTTCTTGTGCAGCAAGTTCACGAAGACTGGCAGGAATGATATGGCGATGATGAAAAGCGAGAACGGCAGGATATAGGACTCGCTGTTCGGTATGATCGAGCCAAGGAAATAGCCGGAAGTTATCATTCCGGCACCCCAGAGCGCGCCGCCGAGGATGTTGTACGAAAGGAACGTTCCGTATTCCATAGAGCCTGCACCGGCGAGGATCGGGGCGAGCGTCCGCACCACAGGCACGAACCGAGCGAGCAGCACGGCGCGTCCGCCATAGGCCTGGTAGAAGAGCTCGGTGCGCTTCAGGTATTCCTGCTTGAAGAATCGCGAATCCTCGCGCGCGGCGAGCATGTCTCCCGTCTTGGCGCCGAACCAGTAGCCGACAGAGTCGCCAGCTATCGCAGCGACGATTACGATTATCGTTAGAGGGACTATTGAGAACGTGCCACTTGCCGCAAGCAGCCCGGCGACAAAGAGGAGCGAGTCGCCCGGCAGGAATATCCCGAAAAGCAGGCCGCTCTCGGCGAAGACGAGCAGCGCCAGGCCGACATAACCGCCGGCGTGGAGAATCGCTATCGGGTCGAGATGTTCGAGGGCGGCGAGGAAGGTTGGCATGGGCATATAGTAGCAGGGAAACTCAAAACGAAATACAAAACGGGCGGCAACTTGCGTCGCCGCCCGTAACGATAGCCAGGTCAGACCTGGCTACTTCACTCTCCACTGAACCATACCTCCGGACCTGACGGGGACAACCCAGTCACCTCCAAACGGATATTCGAGGGGAACCACACACGGATCTTTTATGAGCGTGATGGTTTCCGTATTGCGTGGAAGGCCGTAGAAGTCCGCGCCGAAGTGACTTGCGAACCCCTCAAGCTTGTCGAGCGCCTCGGCTTGCTCGAACGCTTCTGCGTACAATCCGAGCGCGACGGGTGCCGTGAAGCACCCGCCGCGACCGAGGTTGTGCTTCGCGTGCTTGTTGTGCGGAGCTGAGTCGGTGCCGAGGAAGAACTTCGGGCTGCCTGAAGTTGCCGCCTTGAGCAGAGCGAGGCGATGGTTTTCGCTTTGCAGGATGGGTAAGCAGAAGTGTTCCGGCCTCAGACAGCCAACAAAGATGGCCTTCCGATTCAGGAGTAAATGGTGCGCCGTGATGGTTGCAGCCACATTCCCGCACTGTCGTTCGACAAACTGGATGCCCTCGATTGTCGAGACGTGCTCCAGAACGATTTTCAAATCCGGGAACTCGTCAACGATTCGCTGAAGTTGATTCTCGACGAATACTCGTTCCCGGTCGAATGGATCGACAGAAGGGTCGGACGTCTCGCCGTGCACACTAAGCGCCATGCCCAGCTCTTGCATCCGCTCAAGCACCGGGTAGATCTTCGTGATGTCGGTCACGCCCGCAGCCGAGTTTGTCGTTGCTCCGGCAGGGTATAACTTCATCGCCTTTACAGATCCGTCTGCAACCGCACGTGTGACTTCGTCCGGCGAGGTCATGTTAGTTAGGTAGAGAGTCATAAAGGGATTGAAGCCGTGGGATGTCATTCCTAGGATCTGGTTTCGGTAACTCATGAGTTGGTAGATTGTGGTGATAGGCGGTTCCAGATTCGGCATGATGAGCGCTCGTCTGAATGGTGTCGCCGTATATCCCACGACGCTTTTCATCTCAGCTCCGTCTCGGAGATGGACGTGCCAATCATCGGGTTTAGTGATAGTAATCTCCGTACCTTCTGGGACGCCTTGGTTGGTGCTCATTGTTTCCTCCTTGGGTGGTTGGTGAACAGCCAGTGGGCGAACCGGACGGTGATGCCGAGCATCCACGGCCGCACGGTCGCGATAGTGCCGAGTGATACCGAATCAGCGCCGGCGCGATAGACGCTCCAGACCCCGATGGGTCCGAAGATGCCGCCTCCGGCGTTGATATGCTTCGTAATACCAGCCTTCCGCGCTTCGCGGATCCATTTGCACACGCGCCGCCGAAGCGGCCAGCCAGAGAGTCCGCCGCCGCCGAAGCGCGCGAGCGGAGAAGTCGTGCTGCCGAAAAACAGGATTCGCATCCATCTCGGAATAGCCGCCCATGGCAACGTGTTCGAGATGATTAATCCAGCGCACGCCGGATGCTCTTCGATGCCTTTCGCGTCGAGTACATCTGTGAGCGTATTGAGCTTCACGAATACAGGCACGCGAAGCGATCGCAGCAGGTCAAGCGCGTCCAGCGTCTCTTCCACGAATTCCCGACGCGCAGATTGATGCTTCACGTTCGGGCACGAGCGGTTGAGCTGGATAGCGACTGGCGCGTGAAGTTTCGGGAGGAGCTTCGAGAGATGGGAGACGATCTCTTGCATCTCTCGGAGACGTTCCGCTCGTCCATGGCCGATCGCCATCACGGAAATCATGAACGGCTCGGTGAGCTCTTGCCACCGTCCTTCTTTACGTAACCTCTCGATGCCTACGTTCGACAACCCGACCGCGTTGAGTGTTACGCCGCAGAGAAATTGCCATGGCCCGAGCTTGACGCAGGCAGGGCGCTTCTCCTTGGGTGTGATGCCGTCCTGTTTGAGCGCCATATTACCGACGTTGAGGAATGCGGTTGCGGTCTTTGCCACAAATGTCACTCCTTTGAAGGAATATCCAGGGATATATTTGGTGAAAAGTTCCTGGTACCAGTACTTTTCGCCGAAAAATCCCTGAACGCCTGATGCTCCCCACACGGGGCCGAACTGCGCCATCTTCTTTTGCACGGGACACCTCCTTTCTTTATGGTTTTTGGTGAGTGGATTGACAAACAGCAGGTGTGCGTCTTGGTGGACTGTACCCGATTGTTCGCTGATGCACAACCTTCTGGCCAGATGCGGGCACGCATGCCTTATACTGGAAGAAATGGAAGCGATACCAAAATTGTCGACCCCGGAAGAGGAGCTCGCGTACTTGCGCGAGCAGGTGGCGCAGAAGGAGGCGGCGCTCGCGCGGGTAAGCGAGGCAGAGCGCGCGCAGATAATCTCCGGCCAGGTGGCCGAGCATCATGCCGCGCCTGAAAGCGTACTTGCTCCGGAGTATCGGCTCAATGAAGAGACGAAAGCGACCGAAGCTGACGCGATTCTTGCGGAGCTAGACCTGGGCGGCAGCGAAGCAGCGGTGAAGAGTTTGCAGAAGACGCTCGAAGAGAAGGGCGTGAAGAACGCGCTCGCTGTGCTCGAGCGGACTGGCGACGCGCGCGTCGCCGACGGATTCCATGCCTACTTGGTGCGCCACATAGCCGCCGGTCTTCCGGCGCTAGGGTTCGACGAGAAAGCACCGCGTTTCAAAGCGCTCCACATGACGCTCTACGAGGTTGTATTGCCAGGCCCGAAAGACGCTGAACCGCAGTCCCGCCAGAAGACGCTGAAAGAGCTCATTTCCGGCATGGAGCAATTCTACGCCGGGCTACTATCGGTCGCCGATGCGGTTCCCGGCGAGCCGCAGTACTTCGCGCTCGAGCTCGCGGTGCCGGCAGACAGTCCGGAGCTCCGGTTCTATGCCGCAGTGCCCAACGGAAAGCGGAATCTCTTCGAGAAACAAGCGCTCGCGATATTCCCGGACGCGCACCTGCTCCCGCAGCCGTCCGATTACAACATATTCGCAGCGCACGGCGCGAACGCGATTTCCGAAGCGCAGCTCGCGCAGCATCCGGCGCTTCCGCTCAAGGAATACGCCGAGTTCGACTACGACCCGATAAACGCCGTCATGAACGCGTTCGCCAAGATGGCGGCGGCCGGCGAGGGCGCCGCGCTCCAGATACTTATCGAGCCGCGCGGCGAGCGGCATGTCGCGCACTATCGCCGAATACTGCAGGCGCTCCGCAAAGGCGAGCCCCGCTCGGCGGCGTTCGACACGCCGGAAAGTTTCGCCGGGGAAGTCCTGTTCCAGATGGGGAAGACGCTCTTCTCGAGCAAGCCGAAGGACGAAGCGAAAGCGAAAGAGGCCGAGATGCGGCAGGCTGAGGCGAACAAGTCGCTTATCGAGCAGGTGGAGAAGAAGATCGCGGCACCGATCGTCGGCGCGACGATACGCCTCGTTGTGTCTACGGGCGACGTACAGGCCGCAGGCCAGATGCTCGGCGACATCGAAGCGTCGTTCAATCAATTCGCGAACACGCAAGGGAATCGCCTCGTGTTCAAGCGAGTGCCAGACGGCAGGAAGGCGGTGAACGCGCTTGAGGATTTCTCATTCCGACTGCCTGCCGCCGACGCGCTCCCGCTCTCGCTGCGCGAGCTCACGACGCTCTACCACTTTCCGCCGTCCGGCATCGAGAGCTCTCCGCACCTGAAGCAGTCGCGCGCCGCGCATGCGCCAGCGCCGCTCGCGCTCACCAAGTCTGGCAGCTTGCTCGGTATCAATTCGTATCGCGGTATGGCGACGGAAATATACCTGAGCCCGGAAGACCGGTTGCGGCACTTGTACGTCATCGGTCAGACTGGCACCGGCAAGACGGGACTCATGAAGTCTATGATCATGCAGGACATCAAGAACGGCGACGGCTGCTGTTTCATCGACCCGCACGGGTCGGACATCTTCGATATCCTGGCCTCTGTGCCGCCCGAGCGATACAAGGATGTCATCTATTTCGACCCGGCCGACCTCTCGCGCCCGTTCGCGCTCAACTTCCTCGAATACGATATGTCGCGCCCGGAGCAGAAGACATTCATCGTGAATGAGCTTCTCATGATCTTCAAGCGCCTGTATGGCGACGTGCCCGAGAGCATGGGTCCTGCCTTCGAGCAATACTTCCGCAATGCGACACTCCTCGTGATGGAAGACCCGTCGAGCGGTTCGACGATCCTCGATATCGCGCGCGTTCTGAGCAACAAGGAGTTCCGCGAGCAGAAGCTGCGCAAGAGCATGAACCCGATAGTGAACCAGTTCTGGAACGAGATCGCGACGAAGGCCGGCGGCGACGCGTCGCTCGAGAATATCGTGCCGTACATCACCAACAAGTTCGACGACTTCACGGCGAACGATTTTATCCGCCCCATCGTCGGGCAGCAGAAGTCCTCTTTCAAGTTCCGCGAGGTCATGGACACCAAGAAGATACTGCTCGTGAACCTCTCGAAGGGCCGCCTGGGCGAGCGCAACGCGAACTTGCTCGGGCTTATCATCGTCGGGAAGCTCTTTATGGCGGCACTCTCGCGCGCGGATAATCCGCGCGCTGTGTATCCGCCGTTCTATCTCTACATCGACGAGTTCCAGAACGTCACGACCGATTCCATCCCGGGAATCCTCTCCGAAGCGCGCAAATACAAGCTCGGGCTTTCGATGGCGCATCAGTTCCTGAATCAGATAGAAGAGAAGACGCGTAACGCGGTCTTCGGCAACGTGGGCAACATGGCTGTCTTCCGCGTCGGCGAAGAAGACGCGGAGTTCTTCGCCAAGCAGTTCGCGCCGACCTTCAAAGCGCTCGATTTCGTGAATATCGAGAACAGGAACGCGTATGTGAAGATATTGTCGGGAGGCGTGCCGCAGCAGCCGTTCGACATGAAGACGCCTGACCTGCCCCAGGTAAACGCGGCGCAAGTTGACGACCTCATCCAGCTATCCGCGCTCACATACGGCCGCGACCGTGCTACAGTTGAGAACATGATCCGCGAGCGATATCTTTCGAACTAGCGTATGCGAGAACGGACGCAAGAAAGTCGTATCAGGACGCCTGAGCCAGAAGCGTTAGGCGCATCGACGACTGAGGAGGCGGAAGCTGCAGCTGCCCACGAGGGATTGTCTTCAGAAGATTGGGACATCCTGGACAAGACCATGGCCGCATACGAAGCGGACGACAAGGCCGAAGACGCGTACGATGCCGAGGAAGATGCAGCGAGAGAAGCTGCTGGCGGGGAGCGCACTCACGCGGAGTGGCGCAAGCTGTTGAAGAAAACCGTCGGCAGGGCTGAGGACATAGAAATCCCGAGCAAGCCGGAGGGGATGAGCGGCCTCTCGAAGAAGAAAGAGGTTTATGCGCGGCGGCGTATCGATGAGCTCGGCTGGGCCGGCAAGCTGGACCAGTTCGCCGCCGTGGAAGAAAGGTTCCGCGCCATAGGCGAGGCTTATGACAGGCTGGGCTGGAAGTCGAAACTGGCAGCGGGCGGTATTCTCGTCGGCGGCGCGGCGGCTGGATCGGCGTTCGCGCTTCCGACGACGTTCGGAATCTGCGTCGGCGGGCTCGTCGCTCAGCGGGCGATGGGCTTGTCGAGCATGTTCCAGCAGATTGAAAAGCAATTGCAAGAGGCGAAAGAAGCGCAGGAAGGTGGCAAAAAAGCAGAAGGGCTGCTGTCCAAGCGAAAATGGTTCCAGAAACTGTCTTCGCACCTTGAGGGTGAAAACCAGAAGCGCGCCGCGATGCTTGCGGCGATCGGCTGGACCGCTGGTATGGGCTACACGATAAACAAGGTAGTAGAACACGGCGCCAACGCGTTTGAGTGGCTCAAGGAGCAGTATTATCACGGCGGCACGCCATCATCGCACGCCGTATTCGACCCGCACGCCCGCGCCCCTGCCGCCGAGGCTGGCACGCAAGCTCCGCAG
>JAKAJB010000027.1 GCA_021813965.1 bacterium
TCCGATCTCGCATCAACATCCGCTTTCGATTTGAAGATAAGCGCCTTCCCTTCCATCACCGGCAACGCGCCGTAGGGGCCGATATTGCCGAGGCCGAGCACGGCCGAGCCGTCGGAGACGATGGCGACGCTATTCTTCTTGATCGACATCTTGCGCGCGTCCTCCGGATGCTTGGCGAGATGGAGCGATGCGACGCCCACGCCCGGCGTGTACCAGAGCGAAAAATCTTCCTTTTTCGCGAGCTTCACCTTCGCTTTCGTCTCGATGCGCGCCCCTTGCTTCTTGAATTCGGCCAGTATGTGCTTGGTATCCATAAGATGGCCAGTATACCCTATGCGCGGCCGGAAAGCTGTTGATAACAGCCCCGCCTCGGAATCGCTACTGAAGCGGCGCGGGAATCATGGGCGCGGAGGAAGTCGCGACCCCGATCGTCGCTGCTGCTGCCGGGCTCGCGGCTGCTTTCCCAAGCAGGAACAGGGCGATGACGCCGAGCACGAGGATGACGGGGGCCAGGAAACCGAGAACACCGCTCGCGATGAAGAACCCGCGCTCGGTTTTGGAGGAGACCACTATGAGAGCCGGCTTCAGGGAGGCGAGACTCCGGTAGAGCGCGTAGGAATAAGCGAGAGAGAACGGCATGAGGAGAGCTGAGAGGAGATAGTACGCAAGCATGCCGACCGCTGCCCCGAGAGCGAGCGAGACCAGCGACTGGATGACGAATACCGCAACAAGGATGAGCAGGTTCACCAGGAGCAGCCGCACGAAAATCGCCCACCAATACCCGCGGGTATATTCCTTGCTCTGCAGGAGCGCGCCGAGCCCTCGCCGGCCTTCGACGACCAAGACGAAAATGGCGAACGAGAACCAGATCCCCATCAGGATACCGGGGACGACGAACATGATCACACCCCCGATCGTTACCAGCTCGATCAGCACGAACAGCCAGAGCGCCGGGAAGAACAGCCGCACGCCTTGCCGGAGCGAGTCGCTGAATCCGGAACCTTTCGAGATCGAGAGAACGGCAGCCGCGACAGCCGGAATGAAGGCCAGCAACCCGATGAGGAAACACAGAGGCGTGAGGATCCCTCCGGCCGGCCGCGCTACCTGAGCCGCCAAGAAGAATGCGTACGGTATGATCAGGAGATTCACGACGACCGGCAGACGCTGCCTATACAGATCCCAGGAGTCTTTGAAGAGCTGCCCCACCGGGGTAAGTGCTCCGGCGACCACCGGCGTCGCCGGCTGAGACGGCTCCGCGAACTGCGGCAAGTGAGCGAACGCTTCGTGGATGTCCGCTACGTTCCAACCGTTCTCGACGAGCTTTCCGGATATATCCTCCCTCGAGACGCCGGCGGCGAGTTGCTGTCGCACATGATTGAGAAGCTGCAGGCTTACCATTGCATGGAATGGTAGCATGATACGGCATGCACCCCGAGGACACTGTTGATAGGCACTTCCCGCGATTGAAGCCCGACCAGAAAAAGGCGCTCGCGAAGCTCGGCATCCGGACCGTCCGTGACCTGCTCTACCATTTCCCCGCCCGCTACGAGAACGCCGGGCCGACGGGGACCATCGCCGGCGTCGAAGCCGGAGGCGAGGTCACGCTCTACGGCACGGTGCGGAAGCCGGACGTGCGGAAAACGTGGAAGAGCCGGCGGCCGGTCGCCGAAGCATGGCTCGAGGACGCCTCGGGCAGGATCAAGATGATGTGGTTTTCCCAGCCCTACATCGCGAAGACGCTTCATGACGGCATGGTAGTGAAAGTCTCCGGACGGGTCGCGGGCGAAGGCGCGAAGATATACCTCGCGAATCCCGAGATCGACAAGTCGCCCGTTACGCCGGAAGAGGTGCACGACTCCCTCTTCGCCAAGAGCACCGAAGCCCCGGACCAGACGCTTCATCCGATCTACTCGGAGAGCAAGGGCGTCTCTTCGCTCTGGATCACTCACGCCGTCCGCAAGGTATTCGAGGCACATGCGCACGAAGAGCTTGCAGACCCTATCCCTGCCGACATCCTCGCGCGCTACAATCTGCCGTCGCTCGGCTCTGCGCTCGTCTTCGTGCACGCGCCGCAGAAAATGCCCGACGCGGAGGCGGCACGCAAGCGATTCGCTTTCGAGGAAGTCTTCGCCCTCCAGATAGTGATGCGGCAGCGCCGCCGCGCGCTCCTGCGCGAGGAGGCGCTGCCGGTCGCGGTGGACCGCGCGGCGCTCAAGGACTTCATCGCCTCATTCCCTTTCCCGGCGACCGCCGCGCAGATGCGCGCGATCGAAGCCATCACTGCCGATTTCGAGAAGACGCACCCGATGCTCCGCTTGCTCGAGGGCGATGTGGGCTCCGGCAAGACCGCGGTCGCGGCAGCGACCGCGTACCTCGTCGCGACCTCGACGCCCAAAGGGCGCATCGCCGGCGCGCTCCAGGTCGCCTATCTCTGCCCGACCGAGATACTCGCGAAGCAGCATTTCTCGACCTTCGTCTCCTATTTCAAAGACCACCCGATCCCCATCGGCCTCATCACCGGAAGCGAGTGCCGCAAGTTCCCCTCCCGCGTGCGCTATGAAGAATCCGCCAAGCTCAGCAAGCCGGCGTTCAAGAAAATGGTCGCGAACGGCGAAATACCCATCGTCATCGGCACCCACGCGCTCATCGAGAAGTCGCTTTCATTCAAATATTTCGCGTACGCCATCATCGACGAGCAGCACCGCTTCGGTACCATCCACCGACAGAAGCTCGCGACCAAAGGTGCCATCGCCCCGCACCTCTTGTCGATGACGGCCACGCCCATCCCGCGCACGCTCGCCCTCACGCTCTACGGCGACCTCGACCTCACGCTCCTCGACCAGATGCCCGTCGGCCGCAAGCCGGTCATCACCGCCGTGCTCGGCCCCGAGAAGCGCGAAGACGCGTACGAGCGCGTGCGGGCCGAGCTTGCCGCCGGGCACCAGGCATACGTCATCTGCCCGCGCATCGACGAGCCCGACCCGACCAAGGAGCTCGCTCTTCAAGCGAAGTCGGTCACGGCGGAGGCGGCGCGGCTCCGGAAGGACGTGTTCCCGAAAGCGGTTATCGATATCCTCCACAGCAAAATGCGCCCAGCGGAGAAAGAAGACGTGATGCAGCGATTTGCAAACGGCGATATCGACATCCTCGTCGCGACGTCGGTCGTCGAAGTGGGTGTGAACGTGCCGAACGCGACCGTCATCCTCATCGAGGGTGCGGAGCGCTTCGGGCTCGCGCAGCTGCACCAGCTGCGCGGTCGCGTCATCCGCTCAAGCGACCAAGCGTACTGCTTCGCGCTCCCCGAGTCATTCGGCCAAGCGACCAAGGATCGCATGAAAGCGCTCGTCACCGCGAAGAACGGCTTCGAGCTCGCCGAGTACGATCTCGCGCTGCGCGGCGCGGGCGAGCTCGCGGGCGGCCGCCAGTGGGGCGTCTCCGACATCGCGATGGAAGCGCTTAAGAACCTCAAGCTCGTCGAGGCGGCGCGCACCGAGGCGGCCGCGCTCGTCGCAGGCGATCCTGATTTGAAAAATCATCCTGTCCTCGCAGCACGAGCTCATATCGCCGACAAGGAGATGCATTTGGAATAGATTTTCCGCTCTTCCTACAGGAGCGGTACACCCTTTTGTCTGCTGACAAAACATCGCTCCGCCTCGGACAAGCTTCGTGTCGTCACGGATAATTTTCTCGCCGTCGCTCGAAAATTTCCGCGACCCCGGCTCGCGGTTTTGTCTGCTGACAAAACATCGCTCCGCCTCGGACAAGCTTCGCTTGTCCGCCCTCTTGGACTCGAACCAAGGACCGACCCGGTATAAGCGGGTTGCTCTACCAACTGAGCTAAGGGCGGATAACTTCATACTACAACAAGCAACCCTCTTATTGCGAACACGCCAGACATTGCCTTTAATACATAACGATGGTATAGTATAACTTGCTTTGTTCGTTGTCCAACCACTATCTCAATGAGGGAGAAAATCTATGCCACCAGCAACACCCGCTGCAGCACAAGGAAATCTCGTCAGCGTCATGTACCGCGGGACGAGGTTGAGGGCCACCGAGAGTTTCTCTGTCGGGGTGATTGCGGTCCTTAAGGACCGGGCGGATATCCTCGACAAGGACGGAAAGGTCGTCTTCCCGGGGAAAGCGGTCATCTGTCAGCGTATCGAAGGGCTTCCTCCGGAAGACCGTCGACAAGCCGGCACCCCCGTTACGGTTCTCAATCCTGGCGAGAACCATAAGAACCTCATCCTGCCGAAAGCGAAAGCGACAAAAGTGAACCCGATCCGGACAATACGGAAAGAGTTCGTCCGGCCGATCGGAACATGCCCCGATAGCCGCATAGACAGCAGCTGCAAGAACTGCTGCAACCATCCTCGGAGGAAATAACATTGAGAAGCCCCGGCAAGCCCGGGGTTTTTATTTTTAAGACTAGACTACCGGCGCGAAAGCGTCTTCGTCTTCGCGTTTCTTCGGCGTGATGCCGTTCGCGATAAGCGTCTTCTCGAAATCGTCGCGCTCCACCGTCTCCTTCTCGATGAGCTCTTTCGCGATGGCATCGAGCGCGGCGCGATGCTCACTGATGACTGCCGTCGCGCGCGCTTTCGCTTCCTCGATGATGCGCGAGACCTCAGCATCGATCTCTGATGCGACTTTCTCCGAGTACGGTTCCCTCCCGAGCTCGCGGTCGCCGAAAGCGATAGGGCCGAGCTTGTCGCTCATGCCGTAGCGCGAGACCATGTCGCGTGCGAGCGCCGTGATGACCTGCAGGTCGTTACTGGGCCCGGTCGTCACGTCGTCGAAGAGCATCTCCTCCGCGACATAACCGCCGAGGGTCGCCGCGATATCATCGAGGAATTGTTTCTTCGACTGCATCTTCCGGTCATCGAACGGGAGCTTGAGCGTGTAGCCGGCAGCGTGGCCGCGGCTGATGATGGAAATCTTATGCACCGGGTCGGCATGCTCGAGCACTGACGAGACGAGCGCATGGCCGGCTTCATGATACGCGGTAAGCTCCTTTTCGCGCTTAGAAAGCAGATGGCTCTTCCGTTCCGGACCGAGCATCACCTTCTCGATCGAACGGATGAGGTCGTACTGCGCGACTTCCGTACGATTCTCGCGCGCGGCGAGGATTGCGCCCTCGTTCATGAGCGAGTAGAGTTCGGCGCCCGAGAAACCCGGCGTGCGCTCGGCGATGACCGAGAGCACCACGTCTGGGCCGAGCGGCTTCTGCTTGGCATGCACCTTGAGTATCTCTTCGCGGTCGCGACGGTCCGGCAGGTCGATCGTGACGCGGCGATCGAAGCGCCCGGGACGGAGTAACGCAGGGTCGAGCACGTCGGGCCGGTTGGTCGCCGCCATGACGACGACCTTCTCGGTCGGCTCGAACCCGTCCATCTCGACGAGGATCTGGTTCAAGGTCTGCTCGCGCTCGTCGTTGCCGCCGCCCATGCCTGCGCCGCGCATGCGGCCGACGGCGTCGATCTCGTCGACGAAGATGATTGCCGGAGCCGCCTTCTTCGCAAGCTGGAAGAGGTCGCGCACGCGGGAAGCGCCCACGCCGACGAACATCTCGACGAACTCGGAACCGCTGATGGAGAAGAACGGTACCCCCGCCTCGCCCGCCACGGCGCGCGCGAGAAGCGTCTTGCCGGTGCCCGGCGCGCCCATGAGGATGATGCCCTTCGGGATGCGCGCCCCGATATCGAGGAATTTCTTCGGACTCTTGAGGAAATCGACTATCTCAAGAAGTTCTTCCTTCGCTTCGCGAGCGCCGGCGACATCCGCGAAGGTGACGCGCTGAGAGAGATCGGCCGGGTCAGTGATACGCGCTTTCGATTGTCCAAAACTGAATGCCTGCATACCCGAGCCCCTCATCTGCCGCGAAAGGAACCAGAAGAGGACCGCGAAGAACAGGAGCATGAGGACGGTCGGCGCGAGCGCCGAGAACCAGAAGTCGAACCCTGACTGCCCTTCCACCGTGATGGAGACCTTCGCGAGCTCCGAAGGTGTCACGCCATAGGTCGCGAGCGTCTCGGGAAGGCCGGCGGAAGGGTCTTTGCGCGATGTCTTCGTCGAGCCGTCGCTGTAGGTGACGTCAAGCGAATCCCCGCTCACGGTGACCGCGGTCACCTTCCCTGCAACGACATCCGCCGCGACGGTCGAGAGCGGGATGGTGGTCGTAGGCTGGATCAGTCCTCCGACGAGCGAGTAGGCGCTCATGAGGATGAGGAACGTAAGGATGGTCGTTATGAGATTGCTCGTGAACGACGGCCCGCCGAACAACCCTTTCCACCCGCGGCGCTTCGCGCCCTTCTGAGATTTCGGCCCGGATGGTGCCGAGCTCTTCTTATTCTTGGATTTCTTCGGAGATATCGCTGCCATGAAAAATACTATACTCTATATATATGACTCTCGTCGAATACAAGAAAGCATTCCTGCGCTTCGCGCCCGTCGAGACCTTCACCGCAGGTCTCGAGCTCTTCGGCACCGAGGTGAAGGCGCTCCGGAATAAACTCGGCTCGCTCGACGGCGCGCGCGTGGTAGTGCGCGCCGGCGAGGCGTTCATCGTGGGCATGACCATCCCGCCCTACCAGGCGGCGAATACGCCGAAGACGTATGATCCGGAGCGCACCCGCCGCCTCCTGCTCGCCAAGAAAGAAATCGCGCATCTTGCCGCGGAAGAAGCGAAGAAAGGGTTGACAATCATCCCTCTTGAGGTGTATTCTACAGGCAGGCTCGTGAAAGCGAAGATTGCGGTGGTCCGCGGCAAAGGCAAAGCCGACCGCCGCGAAGACCTGAAGAAACGCGACGCCTCGCGCGAGACCGCGCGAGTCTTGAAAAATCGTTAAAGAGCGGTGCGGAAGCGATGTTTGCGAAAGTCGTAGACAAAGCGCGTCACTTCCCCGCAGCCTTGCGGAGCTGACGGGAAAGTGACGCCTGCTTTGCGAGACTGAAAGCAAGCGCGCTTCCGTACCGCTCACTCGATCAATCGCAGAAAGCACAGAAATGCTATTCTGTTCTCTCTGGGGGTGACCGGCTTTGACGGTCTGTACTTTGAAAGACGTGCGACGCAGTGCACTCTCGCCTATCACTTAAATCTAGCGAGAAAACATACTTGCAAAGAACACTCTTGCAAGCGTAAAGTCCCCGTACTTCGGTGCAAAGGACTTTGCGTTCGCTTTCGCGACTGCCTAACCGCACTTCGCCTGGCGACGTCCGTATC
>JAKAJB010000002.1 GCA_021813965.1 bacterium
GCACCGTATCCACGGCGAAAGCGTACGAGGCGAGGACACCTTAAGTCCCTGAAGAAACTGGCGAATCGCGCATGAGAAGATTTCTTCCGGCCTGTCCTTGGATAGGCCTTTCATTTGCCATACTGCGCGCATGCATTTCACCATCCATACCGACGGGGGCTCAAGAGGGAACCCGGGGCCGGCACCTCATTGCTCTTGTGGCGGTATTTGCTAAAGTCTGACCGGAAGTTTTACCGCAGCTCAACATCACACTACTAAGGGGGTCTTTGTGAAAATCAGAACACTTCTGTGGCTCAAGAAGCATGACATTCGGCTCTTCGGTATTCCGCTGGAACAATTCCAAGAGCGCACCTTTCTCCGGTACATCGCCCCGGCGCGACTGCGCTTACAACTACGGCTCGCTCGGATCGAAATGCGCTTCAACCACGGACACCCGGTGTACTCGTCTCATCCGTGGCTTCAGGTAGATACAGCCGCAGCAAGATATCTGAACGAGAACGAATACTTCCAGTATCACAAACATCGCCACCGTCTTATCAAACGCGCGACACTCCAAGAGCAGGGGTACGACGTATGCAAGCGATTGCGCGCGAAGCCCGGATGGCTCCGCTTCTCGCGGCCGCTACGATCCGACAAGCACACGGGGTGGTGAATCGGGATTTGATTTTGCTCGTCCTTCGGGACGAGCTTTTTCTTTGTTGGTATACTGCGCGCATGCATTTCACCATCCATACCGACGGGGGCTCAAGAGGGAACCCGGGGCCTGCCGGCTCAGGCGCGATGATCCGCGACCATCTGGGGAACGCGGTCGCGAGCGTGTCACAATTCCTCGGCATTCGCACCAACAATTACGCCGAATACGAAGCGGTCATCCTCGCATTCGAAATGCTCGCGAAACATGTCGGGGAGAAGAGAGTCGGCGCGACCGACGTCGAAGTGAAGATGGACAGCGAGCTCATCGTGAAGCAGATGAAGGGAGTATATAAAGTGAAGCACCCGACTATGAAAGCCCAGTTCGCGCGAGTCATGAAAGCGAAAGAGGCATTCAAAGAAGTGTCCTTCACGCACGTCCCGCGCGCGCAGAACGCCGACGCCGACGCCCTCGCGAACGAAGCGATGGATCGCGGTTCGAATCCTAAGTAGCCAGCCAGTTTTAGATGGATTCGGAGTCCGGCTGATTTCTTTTGCTACGATTTCTGCATGGGTGCACTCATTGCCGTAACGACAGGATTCGCGAGCAGGGTTGGACTCCGCTCGCTTTTTGTCTTTTGTCGTGTATAGTTTATATGTGCCTGTGGGGCGTCAGCCCTATTTCGGCTAATACATAAGCCGAAGGCAGGCATATCAAAACCACCGACCTCGCGTCGGTGTTTTTGCTTTTAGTCATCCTCCGGGTTGCCCTTCATCGTGCTGTACAGTTTCATGTCGCGATACTTGTTCGTAGTCCATGCTGGCACGACGCTCCAGAAATGAAGCTGCCCGTTGTCGCCGATCTTCCGCAAGATCACTTTTATCTTGCGCCCGTCGATGATGGCGATGATGCCCCAATATTTCACCGGCTTACTCTTCCGTACTTTCTTCTTGAAGCTTTTCACTTCGAATTCCTTGAGCGTCACTTCGTATTCCTGATATGTCGTAGAAAGCTAGAAAGCTCCGTGAGCCTGATCGCTATCGGCAGAAGCTTGAAGCGCAGTATCTGCGACGAGCGTTCACGCTCGCTTCGCGGACCCTTGAAAATCACGTGATTGAACCCTTCTGCGGTGAAATGTACGAGCTCGCCAAGCGCCGGGGAGTGGACCGGTCGCGTGCCGATATAAAACTTCTGCGCATCTTCGCGGAGCTTCTCGTAGTTGGAAACATCTTCCATATCGAAAAAGTGTACACCCATCCTTGCGCTACCATATACGGATGGGTGCACTCCTTGCCGTAACGACAGGATTCGCGAGCGGGATATTTTTCCGCTCGCTTTTTCATTTCGGGTGGGAACCGGTGGCGTTTACGGGATTGCTCGCCGCGCTTCTGGGCGCGGCGGCGTTTATGAAGCCGCGCCGAGTGTACTCGCTCGGCGTGGTGTTCTTTGTGCTCGTCGCCTTCGGGATGCTGCGCGCAGCAGATGCTGACGCGCCGCTCCCCGACGCCTTCGCGAGCCAAGTGCGGCATCGCGTGTCGTACGACGGGACGGTCGTTGCCGACCCTGATGTGCGCGATGCCAATCAGCGCGTCGAGATACGTGTCACGAGCGGCGCCGACACGACGACGGTGCTCGCGGTCGCGCCGCGCTACCCGAGCGTCGCAGTGGGGGATTCGGTGCACGTGTCTGGGACGCTCGAAGTCCCGCAGCCGTTCGCGGGCGACAACGGTCGCGTCTTCCGCTACGACAAATACCTCGAGCGCGACGGCGTGCGTTTCATACTCAACTTCGCCTATCTGCGCGTGACGCAGAGCGCGCCGTGGTATTCGCCGCCGGCGGCACTCGCGCGCATGAAGCACGCATTCCTCGACGGTCTCGCCGCGACGCTTCCCGAACCGTACGCGAGCTTGGCGGGCGGCGTGGTGATAGGAGGGAAGACCGGTCTCGGGAAGGACCTACAGGACGCTTTCACGCGGAGCGGGCTCGTGCAGATCATCGTCCTCTCCGGCTACAACGTGATGGTCGTCGCCGAGTGGGTCATGGCGGCGCTCGCGTATATCAAACTCTCCAAGCGGTGGAGCTCGGTGGCAGGAGCGATTGCCATCCTCATCTTCGTCGGCATCGCGGGAGCCTCGGCCACGGCGCTGCGCGCCATGCTCATGGCATTCATCGCGCTCTACGCGCGCGCGACCGGGCGCACCTACGCGGCGAGCCGCGCGCTCCTCGCCGCCGTATTCCTTATGCTCCTGTGGAACCCGCTCTACCTCGCATACGACCCGGGCTTCGGGCTCTCGGTCGCCGCGACTGCCGGGCTCATCTGGCTCGCGCCAAATATAGAAAGACTGCTCGAAAACGTATCTTTGTGGAGGCGTATCAAAAAGCCCTCAGATGCGCGACGCGGGGAAGTGATTCCTGTAGGCGTACTACAAGGTACGACGGAAGGAATCACGGGGCCCCGCAACAAAGCAGATGGGGCTTTGGGGTATGCCTCGTTCTGGAAGAATGCGATTGCGACAACCCTCGCTGCGCAGATCGCCGTTCTGCCACTCCTCCTCTACGACACCGGCAACCTCTCGCTCGTCGCGATACCCGCGAACCTCATCACGATGCCGGTGGTGCCGGCCGCGATGGGGCTGTCTGCGCTCGCCGGGTTCGCTGGGATGCTCTTCGGCTCTTTCGCGCCGCTCTTCGCCATCGTGCTCGCGTCACCCGCCTACCTCGCGAACGCCTACCTTATATATGTCGCGCAAAAGGCCGCCGAACTTCCGCTCGCGGCCTTCACGCTTCCGTCATTCCCGTTCTGGCTCGTGCTTCTCGCTTATGCGGCGCTCATCGCAGCCGCGAAGCGCTTCTCGACGACCGGCCAGTTGAGGTTGGCGAGGAACGCTTCGACGTAATTCTTCTTCTCCGCCGGGACATAGTCCACCATGAAAGCGTGCTCCCAGAGATCGAGCGCGAGTACGATAGGGAGGCCGGCGAGCTGACCGAGCTCGTGATCATTCACGAACACGGTATGGAGCGTCTTCGCAGTAGGGTCCGCATAGACGATGACCCAGCCGATGCCGCGGCTGCCGGCGACTTCCTTTATATGTGCGATGAAGTTTTCGGCGCTGCCGTACTTAGCTTCAGCCGCCTGCGCGAGCGAGCTGCCCGCGTCGGGGGCCTGCGCGGCGCCCTCGAGCTGTTCAAAATAATATTCGTGCATACGCATGCCGTCGAACTCGAAGCCGAAGCGGCGGCGAAGCTCGTTGATGAGGTAGGCGTTGCCCTCGGCGTCAGCCGCCTTGAGCGCCTGGATCTTCTCCATGATGAGGTTCACGTGCTTCACGTAGCCTTCATAGAGGCCGAGATGCACTTTGATCTGCTTCTCCGAGAGCCCTTCGAGCACCGGCAGGTTGAATGTTTTTGTTGGGTACGTCATAGAGCTAAAATGTACCACATGCCGCGACCTTTCTCAGCGGGATTCTACATCATCCTACTTTGCGGCCTCATCATCGCAAATATCGCTGTATATAGGGCCATGCTCGCGCCGCAGGTCCTCACCATGACCGTCTTCGACGTGGGGAAGGGCGACGCCGCGCTCGTGCACTCGCCCCGGGGACGGACGCTCCTCATCGACACCGGCCCGGATGCGAGCATCCTGCGGGCGCTCGGCGGCGCACTGCAGGAATGGGACCGCACGATCGACGCGCTCGTCCTCACCGGCACCAAGGCCGCCTCCGTCGGCGGACTCTCAGATGTCGCTCTCCGCTATCACACACCGGCACCCGTGCGCTTCGGCGGCAAAGACATTCCCTACGGGACGACCGTCGCTTTCGATGCCGATGTTTCGATAACCGTCATCTCGCCCGGCACATTCGATGTCTCGTATGGGACGACTCAGCTATCCGTCTCCTCCTCGACACCGCCCGGAACCTATCCGAAATGAAAAGCCGCCGGCACTCGTGCCGGCGGCTTTTCATTTCATTATTAAATGACGCCTGCTTTCTTAAGAGCCGCGAATGCGCCGTTTTTCTTGATGGTCTTCAAGCCCTTCATCGAAACGTCGACGATGACGGTCTTCTCGAGCTCCGGCACGTAGATGCGGCGCTTCTGGAGGTTGGCCTTGCGGCGGACCTTCCCGGTCGGGTTGAACTGGGTCGCGCGGACGCGGTTGGAGTACCGCCCGCCTACCTGCGTGCTCTTTCCGGTGATTTCACAAGCTCGTGCCATAGTCCCCGCATGGTAGCATAGGATACGAAACGAGCAACTATGGCCACCATCCTCTCTTTCATCATCCTCATCATATCCATCATCGCCCATGAAGTGTCGCATGGTTACGCGGCAGACGCGCAAGGCGACCCGACCGCGCGCCTCGCCGGCCGCCTGACCCTCAATCCGCTGCCGCATATCGACCTCATGGGCTCGATCGTCATCCCCGCATTCCTCGTATTCTCCGGTTCATCGCTCCTGTTCGGTTGGGCGAAACCGGTGCCGTACAACCCCTACAACCTGCGCAACAAGCGTTGGGGCGAGACGCTCGTCGCCGGAGCCGGCGCGGCGACCAACCTCTTCCTCGCCTTCATTTTCGGTCTCATCGTGCGTTTCGGCGCAGCGACCCTCCCGCCGGCAGCCATCTCGCTCGCGGTGACTATCACATTCGTCAATCTCTTCCTCGGCATCTTCAACCTGATCCCGTTCCCGCCGCTCGACGGCTTCACGGTGCTCCGGAGCGCGCTCCCGTGGCACCTCGCTTCCGGGCTGAACCGCTTCGAACAGAAGATGCGCGGCGCGGGGATACTTTCTCTCCTGTTTTTCCTCATCATCTTCTCCTATATTTTCGTCGGGCCATTTTTCAATTTCGTCCTATGGCTCTTCGGTCTCATCACCGGGGTGAGTGCTTGAAGCGCGAGTACACACTGTGACGCGCAGTTCCTCATGTGCGGCTGCTATACTATACGGAATGGAGTACCAGGTACCGCAGTTCATCGAGGTCGAGGATAAGATCATCGGCCCGCTGACCTTAAAGCAGTTCATCTACCTCGCCGGTGCAGCCGGACTCGTCGTCGTATTCTTCTCCTACCTGCCTTTCATCGTCGCCGTCCTATTTTCCATCCCGGTCGCCGGGCTCGGCGCAGCGCTCGCATTCTATAAGGTAAACGGAAAATCTTTCGTGGAAATGCTCGAAGCGGGCTTCAATTATTACACCGGCAAGAAGCTCCTTCTTTGGAAATACACTGCTCCGACGGCGCAGGAGACGAGCGCGGCAGCGTCTGCGGCCGCGGCCGCAGACGCTGCCGCGCGGCCCGTGCGAGGCGCACCACGCCTCACGAGCGGGAAGCTCTCGGAACTCGCCTGGTCGCTTGACGTGAAGTCCTCGAGCAGCGAGACGCCGAGACGAGCCGCATAAACACTATGCCGAACACCGCACAAGCAGGGAAAACGCAGCAATTCGTCCCCATAAAAGAAATACGAAACGGCACCATCGTCCTGAAAGACGGCGGCTACCGCGGCATACTTATCTGCTCCGCAATCAACTTCGGGCTCAAATCGGCCGAAGAACAGCACGGCATCATCCTCGGCTTCCAGAACTTCCTCAACACGCTCGATTTCTCTATACAGATCGTCATCAATTCACGCCGCATGGACCTGCGCCCGTACCTTGCGCTCCTCCAAGAGAAGATGCCGGACCAGAAAACCGAACTTATGCGCATCCAACTGCGCGAGTACATCGAATTCATCGGTTCGTTCGCCGAGCAGACGAACATCATGACTAAGTCGTTCTATATCGTCGTCTCCTACGCGCCGCATGTGACTGCCGCCGGCGCGGTGAGCTTCTTGCGCCAGGGAAGTGCGGCCACGAAGAGCGCAGCCGATGAAGCGTCCTTCGAAGAGGACCAGGCGCAGCTCGAGCAGCGTCTCTCACTCGTCGCTGCCGGGCTCGCAGGCACGGGCGTACGCGCCGTCCCGCTCGGCACCGAAGAAGTCATCGAGCTTCTCTATCGCTCCTTCAACCCGGGCGAGCTTGAGAACCCTATCCGCCTTGAGGCATGAGTTTTAAACTTTTAAATATTTAAATATCTCACCATGGCACTCCTCGACTTCCTCAGCCGCAAACAGAAAGAAGAAGCTCCGGCGATCACGCCGGTGCTGCCGCGGGATATCTACCGGCAGAGTTCGCTCGATCTCGTCGATACTATCGCTCCGACCGCGCTCAAGATAGGCTCGCGCGAGCTTGAGCTCGGCGAGAAATTCGTCCGCACCTTCTACACCGTCTCGTATCCGCGTTTCCTCTCTGACAGCTGGTTCTCGCCGGTCATCGATCTCGACAAAGTGCTCGATGTTTCCATCTTCATCCATCCGGTCGAAACCGAGACCGCACTTCGCAGCTTCCAGAAAAAGGTCGCCGAGGTCCAGAGCCAGATCAATGAGCGCGAGGCGAAAGGGCTCGTGCGCGACCCGCTCCTGGATACGGCCTACCAGGATCTCGAGGCCCTGCGCGACAACCTGCAGCAAGCGCAAGAGAAGCTCTTCGACGTAGGTCTCTACCTCGCGCTCTACGGCGACACGAAGGAGGAGATAGCGAAGACCGAGGGAGACATCCGCGGCATCCTCGATGCGAAGCTCGTCTATACCAAACCCGCCCTGTTCCAGCAGGAGCAGGGATTCCGCTCGTGCCTCCCGCTCGGAAGCGACGAATTGCTGGTCAATTCGAAGCTGAATTCCTCGCCGCTCTCGTCCATCTTCCCGTTCGTCTCTTTCGACCTCACGAGCGACCGCGGCATCCTCTACGGCATCAACCGCCACAACTCTTCGCTCATCCTCTTCGACCGCTTCTCGCTCGAGAACTACAACTCCGTCGTCTTCGCGAAATCCGGCTCCGGCAAGAGCTATGCGACCAAGCTCGAAATCCTTCGTTCGCTCATGTTCGGCACGGACGTCATCGTCATCGACCCGGAACGCGAATACGAGCAGCTCGCCGAGGCGACGGGCGGACGCTCGTTCAACATCTCTCTTTCCTCAGAGAACCACATCAACCCGTTCGACCTCCCGCCGGTGCGGGAAGACGAAGACCCGAAAGACATCCTGCGCTCCAATATCATCTCGCTCGTCGGCCTCTTCCGCATCATGCTCGGCGGTCTCTCTCCGGAAGAAGACGCTATCGTCGATCGCGCCATCAGCGAGACATACGCGCTCAAAGACATCACCGGCGAATCCGATTTCACCGGCGCCGAATCGCCCCTTCTCTCCGATTTCGAGCAGGTGCTCTCCGGCATGGAAGGAAGCGAGTCCCTGATTGAGCGCCTTTCCAAATACACCCGCGGCACGTGGTCCGGATTCATGAACCAGCCGACCAATATCGACCTCAAGCAGCAGTTCGCGGTATTCTCCGTGCGCGACATGGAAGACGAGCTGAAGCCGGTCGCTATGTACATCATCACGCACTATATCTGGAACGCCGTGCGCCATGAG
This sequence comes from bacterium, assembly GCA_021813965.1. Taxonomy (GTDB): domain Bacteria; phylum Patescibacteriota; class Minisyncoccia; order Phycocordibacterales; family Phycocordibacteraceae; genus C7867-001. The sequence goes on from JAKAJB010000002.1 coordinate 8,084, forward strand.
ATGAAGAAGCGTCTCCTCATCATCGACGAGGCGTGGTGGATGATGAAGAGCGATGACACCGCCTCATTCCTCTACTCGCTCGCGAAGCGCGGCCGCAAATACTACCTCGGCGTCTGCACCATCACGCAGGACGTCGAAGACTTCCTCAAGAGCCCGTACGGCCGCCCGATCCTCACGAACTCCTCGCTGCAGCTGCTTTTGAAGCAGTCGCCGACGACCATCGATGTGCTCCAGAAGACGTTCAACCTCACCGACGAAGAGAAATACCTCCTCCTCGAGGCCGGGGTGGGGGAGGGGCTCTTCTTCGCCGGATTGAAGCACGTCGCCATCAAGGTCGTCGCGAGCTACACGGAAGATCAGATCATCACCTCCGACCCCTCGCAGCTCATGGCGATAAAGCAGGAAAAGAGCCGCTATGCCGCCGAGCAGAAGTAGTGAGAAGCCGCCCGAGGCGATGACCTTGCTGAGAGCGATGCCGGTCATCGCGTTCGCCGGCGTTTTCGATCTCCTCAAGATGCTTTTCGAGGCGTTCTGGTTCTTCGGGCCGGCACTCGCCGCCGTGTATTGTTCTGCGAAAGTAAACGGGATTTTGACGACTTGGACGGCCGGGTTGCTAGGGATGAAAACCGCGGCGCTCGCATGCTCCGCGGCTGTTACGGGTGCCGTCGCCGGGGCCACTGTAGTCACCGGCGGGTTGAGTGCGGAAGCAATCGAGGTATTCGGCATCATCATGGCGATGGCCGTCGGTTTTCTCGGGAACATCGCCGTCCTGTTTTGGCTCCTTGCGAAGAATCCTCGTATTTTCAAAGCGAATGAGCGTGCGGCGTTATGGTTCGGCGGCAGCTTCCTGGTAAGCGAATTGCCGTTCATCGGGGCGTTCCCTGCATTATCAGTGACGCTCTGGAGGATGTACAAGAAACAGATACAAGCTGACGCCGCGGCTCATGCGGCATGGAAACGGAAAAGTGCGCAAGACGCGGCGGCGCGCGTCCAGGAAAGACAGCAGCAGGCGGCGGGGCTTATGCAGGCCAATGCTATCCGTGCCGACCAGATGCAGCAACAAGCCGCGAATGACGCTCAGTATGCCGCGCAAGAGCAGGAAGCGACGGAGCGAGAAAATGCTGAGGTCGATGCTGCAAATGATGCGCAGTATACCCAAAACTTCGCTGACGCAGCGTAGCGGCCGCGTCCAGGTTGTATACTATTTACATGCGCTTCGGATTCTTCACTGTGTGTGCGGTCGCCCTCTTCATCCCGATAGCGGCATCGGCGCAATCGATCGGCGGCACGACAGGGGGCGGCGCTCCTTCGTTTACGATTTCGGTGTCCCCGCAGTACCCGGCGCCCAATAGCCAAGCATCCATCTCCTTCTTGTCTTCCTCGCTCGATCTCGCTAATGCGACCGTCTCGGTCTCGGTCGACGGTAAGAAAATCTACACCGGGACCGCGCAACCGGTTTCAATCCCTCTCGGAAGAGGGGGGAGCGCCACATCGGTCTCCGTGGATGTTTCCTCAGGTGGCAGCACCTATACCCAGTCGGTGTCGCTGCAGCCGCAGGATGTCTCTCTTATCGCCGAGCCGGTCGCATCCGCGCCGATACTCTATCCCGGCAAACCGCTTGTTCCTATCGAAGGCGATGTGCGCATCGTCGCTGTGGCGGCTTTGAGAGACGCAGGAGGGAAGATATACGACCCTGCAACGCTTTCCTACGTATGGACGGTCGACGGCTCTCAGATAACGAACGCTTCCGGTATCGGGAAAGAAGCGCTTATGGTGGCCTCGCCGCTTCAGTACCGCGGACGATCTGTCTCGGTCGTCGTACAGAACCAGGCCGGAAATCTCGTCGGCGGCGCGGAGCTCTCCCTATCGGCCGCAGAGCCGTCGGTACGCATCTACGCGAATGACCCGCTCCTCGGCATCCTCTATGACCATGCGCTCACCGGGGCCTATGCCATCACCGGCGCGGAGGCTGATCTGTACGCGGCGCCGTTCTCTTTCCCGCTCACCGGCGGTGCGCCTTCGCTCGAATGGTTCCTGAACGGCGCTCCCGCACAGTCAGGCGGTTCCCTGACGCTCCGGCCGACCGGGACCGGGCAAGGGAATGCAGCTTTGACGCTTACGTCGTCCGCCGGCACCTCCGCCGAAGCGACTGCGAACCTCTCTCTGTCCTTCGGCGCTGCACAGAATACTAACCTCTTCGGCCTATGAAAAAGATCTTCTTTGCGATTATCCTTGTTGCAAGTATGGCTGTAACCGGGGCTGGGATTGTATATGCAGATACTGCGACTGACGTGGCCAATGCCACCGCCGCACAGAACGCCTGTCTTGCTAACGGCAACTCGGCGGCACAATGCCAGGCTGCATATGATGCTTACATGGCCACCGCTGCCTATAACGCATGTATCGCAAGCGGCAATACTGATGCTCAATGCCAGACAGCTTCGAGCGCGTATACTGCCGGCACGAATAATACGGCAAATACGGCTGCATCGCCGTCAACGAGCGCGCAGAGCGGCTTCACCGCGCTCGCGCCTATCCCCGGCCTCACCGATCAGAGCGCGACGAGCGTCATGAACGCGACGACGCTCGCAAACTTCTTCAACAACCTCTACAAATACCTCATCGGTCTCGCGGCGATACTCGCGATTGTCGAGATCATCTGGGGCGGGCTTGAGATATCGACGAAAGATTCTGTCAGCAAACAGAGCGACGGGAGAGAACGCATCACTCAGGCGATCTTCGGCCTGGTCCTCGTCCTCTCGCCGGTCCTCGTCTTCTCGATCATCAACCCGAATATCCTGAATCTCTCACTCAACCTCCCGGCACTCGATACGCTATCTGCCAAAAACAGCGCTCCGACTACAGACACGACTACCATCACCCAGCAAAACAACGTCGATATCGGAGCGGCTATCGCGCAAGCTCAACAACAATGCAGGGATAAAGGGGGTACTCCCGTCACTGATTCAGGGAGTATCGCCGGAGGGACGTTCAAAGTGACCTGCGATATGACTGCGACAGCGCCGGTTGGAACGCAGATAACTCAGCAGCAATGTCTCAATCTGATACCGAAAGGTACCATTTTCATGGGTTTCACCTGCAGCTCGGAACCAGCAAGTGCGACCAGCTTCCAAAAAGCCGGCAGCTACACCTGCAGTGACCTCGTCGGCGGCGGGGTATGCTTCCATAAATAGCTATGCGCCGCACGCTCATCATCACCGCCATCGTCGTCCTCCTTCTGGGGGCGAGTATCGCCGCCTACTTCTATGCCTCGTCCGGCACGGCGACGGTCGCGGTGGCACCCGCCGGGAGCGCGAGCCTGCCGGTCGCCGGGCAGACAGCGCCGGGTACGATTAGCACGGCGAACACCGAGCCGAGCCTCGCTCCCGGGGCACCGAGCGCTCCGGTGAGCGTCTCCGCGCGACTGGTGCAGATAAGCACCGGACCGATCGTCCCGGGCGAGTCCGTCGTCGACACGAAAGCGGCGGACGCAAGCTCGTCGCCTGAAGTCACTGTCAATTACATCGAGCGCGCGAGCGGCAACGTCTTTTCATACGCCAGCCCGAGCGGCACGCTCACCCGCATCAATAACCGGACGATTCCCGGCATCCAATCAGCCGCATGGCTGCCGGACGGCATGACAGCGTATGTGCGCTACCTCTCCGGAAGCGATTTCTCCACCATCAACACGTACGCGCTTTCGGCGGCAAGCTCTACCGGATTCTTCCTGCCTCAGGATCTCGCTGATGTGTCGGTGTCCGCGGCGGGGCTCCTCACTCTCGCGTCAGGAGGGAACGGTTCCGCCGTCTCCTTGAGCCGTACCGACGGGACTCGCTCGACAACCCTTTTCACGACGCCGCTCAGCAGCATTCGCACATCTTTTGCAGGCAAAAATCAGTATCTCGTGTTTTCGAAGCCGGCGGCGTCGCTCGCCGGAGACGCATTCCTCGTCGATAGCGCCGGGCGCTTCTCGCGAATCGCAGGTCCTTTGAACGGGCTCGTCGCCCTTCCCAGCCCGTCAGGGAAGTGGGTGTTGGTGAGCTACACTCAGAACGGCGCTATGCAGATGGAGCTCATCAATACCGCAACCGACACGACGCTCCCGCTCCCGCTCGCGACCATCGCCGATAAGTGCGTGTGGGCCGCTGATGATTCTTCGATCTATTGCGGCATCCCGATGAGCCCGAGCGCCAATTACGCATACCCGGATGACTGGTATCAGGGCGCGGCGCATTTCTCAGACCGCATATGGAAGATAGACGTCGCCGGACGCTATGAGCAGCTCGTTCTGGATTTCTCCCAAGCGAATAAAGGGGATCTCGACGCCGAAGCTCTTGCTTTGGATCCTGCGAAGTCGCTCCTCGTGTTCATTAACAAGAACGACGGTTCGCTCTGGAGTTATTCGCTCTAGATTTATCGGCCCCGCACGTCATGCGGCGAAGCCGGGAATCTGGCTGTAGCGTCAGGCGCTTTCTAGCTCAGAAACTTCTTCAGCGATCGTGCGGCGGACATGCCATTCTTGCGCCGCGCCGACGAGATTCGTCGTGATGAAGTAGAGGCCGACCGCGCCGGAGGTCGTGTAGGAAATGGTCGCAATAAGGAACGGGAAGACGTATTTCAGTTGCATGCCGATGATCTTCTGGAAATCACCCTGCTTCGCGCCGGGAGCGGGTTTCATGGAGCCTGAGAGCGCCATATGCGCCTGGAGAAGCTGTGTAAGCCCCGCACAGACTGCTAAGAAGAGGCTTTTGCCGGCGACAGAGATGATGCCGAGGAACTCGAGCGAAATGGCGTGCGGCACCGGGGTGAAAGAATACAGCCGAAGAGCGTTGATGGCCGGGAACGGCTCATAGGTGAAGACCCAGTAGAGCGCTAGAAGGATTGGGATCTGTATGAAAGCGGTAAGGATGCTCGCGAACGGGTTCACCTCAGCCTCTTTGTAGAGCGCGAGGGTTTCGACCGCCTCGCGCTCTTTATCGTCTTTATAGGTCTCTTTAAGGGCTTTTATCTTCGGCTCGAGTATCTTCATCGCCCGCTGAGTGCGGGCCGCTGAGAGCGAGAAGGGGAGGAGGATGAGCCGGATGGCGATAGTAAGGAGGATAATGGCGATACCCACATCAGAGCCTGGTACGAGCGCCACGAGCGCCACGAGCGCGTTATAGATCGGATTATAGAAAGCGGTGTGGAAAAGTGCCGATATCACAGAAGGATTGGTTAGGTGTTGATTTTTGAAAGAAGACCGCCCAGTTCTGTCCTCAAGTCTTGGTAGTGTACACCACTCGCCGACGCGCGGGGAAACACGATGAGCGCGGGGGGAAGCCGGAGCGTCTTAAGCGCCTCAAAAATCTGTCGTTTCAGCCGGTGCCGCCCGGATGAGAGGCGGACTACTTTCTTGGGGATAATGACAGCGTATCCGCGCATTTCCTCGGGAACGACGAGCATAAAATGCTCCGAAGAGAACCTGCGGCCGCGTTTGAGCGCCGCGGGGAACTGCTCACGGGAGAGTCGTTCTCGACGGGAGAACACGGGAAATCAGACGGCGAGGCTCGCTCGGCCGACGCGGCGGCGCTTCTGGAGGATTTTCTTGCCGGAAGCCGTTGCGGTACGCGCCAAAAAGCCGTGCGTCGTGGCGCGCTTCTTCTTTTTCGGCTGGTAGGTTCTTTTCGTGGCCATACGTGATGGAATTAGGTTGTACACATGATACTAACAGTTTCCCCGCGAAACGCCAGTGTGCGGCTGATTCCGAATAAGCGTATACTCCGAGGTACGTATGGATAAAAGCAATCCGAAAGAGCTTTGGGAGCATATCCTGACACAAGTCGAGCTTTCTATTTCACCCGCCAACTTCAATACGTGGTTCCGAAACAGCTTCATCGTGAAGATAGATGACGGGGTGGTATATGTGGGTGTACCGAGTCAATTCTTCAAGGATTGGTTCTTGAAGAAATTCAATACGCTTCTCCTGAAGATCGTCCGGGATGTTTCCTATGAGTTCCGCAATATCGAGTATCTCATCGTGAAAGACGAGCATCGCAAGGTGCCGAAGGAGAATAAGACCGTCCGCGGTGCGCTTGAGCTGCCGCTTGAGGAGTTTTATATCAATAAGAGCGATAACCTCAACCCCCGGTACACTTTCGAGACGTTCGTCATCGGCTCGTTCAATAATCTCGCGTATGCAGCCGCACAAGCGGCTCTCAGCCGTCCCGGCATCACCTATAACCCTCTTTTCATCTACGGCGATACCGGCCGCGGAAAAACTCATCTCATCCAAGCGATCGGTAATCAGTTCAAGAAACAATACCAAGGGAGGAAAGTCTTTTATCTCACTTCGGAAAAATTCGCTGTCGATTATACCGACTCTGTCCAAGCCGGGACGGCGAACCGGTTTAAGGATAAATATCGCCAGTATGATCTTCTTATTATGGACGATGTGCAATTCCTCTCTAAGAAAGATAAGACTCAGGAAGAGCTCTTCCATCTCTTCAACGCGCTATACGATACGAACAAACAGATCATCTTCTCTTCTGATCGTTCTCCGGCATCTATTCCGGATATCGCTGAGCGATTGAAAGGGCGCCTGGCGAGCGGTATGGCGGTCGATATCAGTGAACCTGATCCGGAATCGCGTATGGCTATCGTCCAAAAAAAGGCGGCATTACACGGTATCATCCTCTCCGATGAGGTTATCGAGTATGTTGCGACGACGCTGTCAGGCTCTATCCGCGAATTGGAGGGTATGGTGAATAGTATCGTCTGTCATGCGCAGGTGAAGGGGTCCGCGCCGGATATCGCCGAGGTGCGCCAATCGCTCCGTTCATTCACTCGCCCTCAGAAGAATATCTCTGTGAAGAATGTCGTCGATAAAGTCGCTGAATTCTACGGTATCGATGAGGAGAGCATCTATGAAAAGACCCGGAGGAGGGAAGTGGTGCGGCCGCGGCAGATCATCATGTACCTTCTGCGTGAGGATTTTAATATCTCATACCCGACGATAGGTTCGAAGCTCGGCGGCCGCGATCATACGACCGTTATCCACTCCTGCGAGAAGATAAAACGCGAAGTAGTTGTGGATAGCGAGCTCTCAAAGGAGATACAGAATATCCGTACGCTTCTTGTGTAGCCTTTATGGAGTACTTATCAACAACTTCTGTTTCGAAGAAAACACCTACAGTACAATCGTTATATAGCTTTTTTCGCCTATCCCCATTACCAACACCCTTAATAAGAATCGTATGAATATTTCCATCGAAAAAAAAGAATTCTCTGAGGCTGTGCATATCGTCTCACGGTTCGCTGACAGGAAGAGTGCGACGCTCCCTGCGCTATCTTCAGTTCTTCTTATCGCCGGAGATGAGGGTATCAAGCTTCGTGCCACGAATCTTGAGACCGGCATCGATTTGAAGCTTACAGGGAAAATAACGACTGACGGCGTCGTCGCGATCCCTGCGACTATCCTGCAACAGATAGCGAGTGCGTTCACTCAAGATGGGAATATCACCCTCGAGCACACCGGTGACACTCTTATGCTTACGAGCGGGACAGGAAAAAGCTCTATCAAGACCGTGCCGTATGATGATTTCCCCTCAATCCCTTTTCCTGAGAATCCTAAAAATCGCATCATCCTCCCCGGCATCCTTCTAAAGAATCTTTTCACGACGATAACATCTTGTGCCTCGACCTCAACGGTCCGCCCGGAGCTCTCCAGCATCTATCTCTCGATAGAGGGCGGTATCCTTACCGCAGTCGCGACAGATTCTTTCCGGCTCGCTGAGAAAAAAGTACCCCTCTCCAATAAGGGGACGCAAGGGAAATTCCTTATCCCGGCCAAAAATGCGCTCGATATCGCACAAGCACTCCCTGATGATGAGATAATCATGTCGTTCGACGAGCATCAGTGTGCGTTTGTGAGCGAGAAGGGTATGGTGGTATCACGGCTCACTAATGCGATCTATCCGGATTACCGGCAGATTATTCCGAAAGAATCAATCGTCGAAGCGGTGATCCTCAGAAAAGATTTCGAGACTGCCCTCAAACGGACAACAATCTTCTCCGACGCGTTCCAAAAAATACGCATAAGTTTCGATGCAAAAAAGAATCTTTTCTCATTCTTCGCTCGGAATGTTGACATAGGAGAATCAGTCGAAACGCTCCCGGCACGCATATCAGGAAGTGAGCTTGAACTTTCGTTCAATCATCGGTATCTCGCCGCAGTGCTCTCTCTCACGAATGCGGAAAGCCTCTCGCTCACCGCATCGGGTATAGGTCGCCCGCTCATCATCAAGGGCGTAGGAGATACCTCGCTCCTCTATCTCGTATCCCCGATGAATCAATAATTCTTATCCTGCGCTTTGTGGTGTTGAAAGGGGGACCGGAAGCATCACACCTCCTTGGAAGAGTTCCGGATGGGAAGCATACCAAGAGTTGATCCCATACTCCCAATACGGGAATTGAGGGTCTTGAGCAGGATTTGAAGGTGCCGGACCTCGCGGATTATTCTTGTCAGTCCAATACAGAAGCGAATGCGGCTGGATGATCCCTTGAGCGTCAGGAATACGCCAATTCCCTTGAAGCATAGGAGGGACGGTCGCCGGTATTGCATCGGGTTCTCCGAAATATGCCTTCGGATATTTCGAGAGCGCATATGCCATGGCGTCATGCCACATCGGCGCAGCTATGAATCCGGCGATAGACTTCACCATCGGCGAATTATCGTTATTTCCGGCCCATACGCCTATAGCGATGGAGGGGGTATAGCCGACGACCCACGCGTCACGCGTATCATCGGTGGTACCGGTCTTCACTGCAACGTCGTATCCGGGGAATGAAAGAGGCGAGTCGAGGGAATATTCCGGGACGCGGGCGGGAGCATCGGAAAGCATAGCGGAGATATCGCGTGCGATATTTGCCGGGAGTACTCGCGTCGGCTGGGATGCGTAGCTTTGCAGCACGTGCCCTTGCATATCATCGACCTCAAGCAGGCCGGTCGGCGTATTTTTCACCCCATCATCAGCGAAAGCGGCGTACGCGCCGGTAAGGTCGAGAAGGCGCACGTCACCGCCGCCGAGCACGATGGTGAGGCCGTACTGAGCCGCATCACCGAGCGAAGTGAGGCCGAACGATTTCGCAAGATTTATCACATTCGTCACACCGACCAGATACACTACCTTAAGAGCGGGGATGTTGATCGACTGGGCGAGCGCGGTTTCGAATGTCATCGGTCCGCGGAAGGTGTTGTCATAATCGGTCGGTGCATAGCATGGGGCGGTATTGTTGTTTATATCTTCCGGCTTGCAGGCGGTCGAAAACTGCGTCGGGGTATCGAAGACGACGGTGTCCCGGGTGTACCCGTCTTCGAGAGCGAGAGAATACGCGAACGGCTTCATGGTCGATCCCGGCTGGCGCAAAGCTAGAGCGGCGTTATATTGCCCGTCGATACTCGTGTCGAAGAAATCACGCGAACCGACCATAGCGAGAATCTGTCCGGTCGAAGGATCGATCGCAGTAAGAGCGTCGTTGGAGGCGTTGAAATCTTTTGCATTCTTAAGCGCGTAGCTATTCAATATTGATTCCGCCTTCACTTGCAAATCCGCATCGAGCGTCGTGGTGACTTTCAATCCGGAAGTGAGAGCCTTCGGTCCATACGTCGCCTCAAGCTGGTTCAGGATGTAGAAGACGAAGTGCGGGGCGATGATGGCATTGCGACCCCCTGCAGGAGCGAAGGATACTTTTTCAGCTTTCGCGCTCGCATACACAGCATCGCTGATGAAGCCGAGCGTGTGCATCCGATCAAGGACGAGGTCTTTCCTGGTATCCAACTCCGCGCGGTGCGTGCCGTAGGGAGAATAATAGGATGGGGCCTGGATCATTGCGGCGAGGTAGGCCGATTGTGCGACTGAGAGGTCTTTTGCAGGGATGCCGAAATAAGACTCAGAAGCGGCCTCGATGCCGTAGAGCGTGCCGCCGTACGGGATGTTATTGAGGTACGCCTCGAGAATCTGGTCTTTCGAGTAAACCTGCTCGAGCTTGATAGCCAGCATCCATTCATGGATCTTCCGGACGATACTTTTTTCGTTCGTGAGAAGCGTGTTCTTCACGACTTGCTGGGTGATGGTAGAACCGCCTTGCGCGAGCGCGCCGCCGAGTGCGTCCACGATCATCGCGCGGATGATCGACGTGAAGCGCACCCCGCCGTGTTCGTAGAAACTCGAATCCTCTATCGCGATAGCCGCTTGTATAGCGTTGGGGGATATGGCAGAGAGGGGAACGATGTCGCGTTTCGCGTCGCGATTATAATCATAAAGGAGGACCTGTCCGGTGCGGTCGTAGATTTTCGTCGATTGGTCGACTTGGCGAGAGGCGAATGAGCTGATATCCGGTATCGGCGCGAGCGTGACGGCTATGAGGATCCCTCCGACGGCGATGAAAGCGATGCCGGCGAGAACGAGGATAGCCGCAATAATCGTGTGTCGCCACGATATGGGGTGACGGGGGATCATGGTGCGTATGCTAACATGCGCGACCCCGCCCTAGGGCGGGGTCGCGCACGGTACGACGATCTGCGTTCAGTAGTCCGTTTCGGCTTCTGCGCCGTCCTCATGGAATCCCATAGCGAACGGGTCTTCCTCTTCATCCTCCTCGTCATCACCTCCCATCAAGAGAGTATCCTCGTCATCAAGCTTTCCTACAAGCTCCTCATCAAGTTCATCATCATTCATACGGATGCGTTGCTACGGTTATATATGTATACGGATTAACCCCGACCGGGGACCGCTCTATTTGAGCAAAATTTGGCGGCAATGCAAGCGTTTTTAGGCCGCGTTGTGGATTAATGCCGCCGCGTGCCGTTGGCGAGAGCGGTTATGCCGATAGCGATCGCGTCGAGTTCATCGTCGAGTCGTTTCTTTTCAGGTAGGGAGAGCAGCCGAGGGATCATCTGAGCGACCGCTTTTTTATCGGCACCGCCGTACCCGGTGACCGCGAGCTTCACTTGCTGAGGCGAACACTCGATGACCGGCAATGAAGCGATGCCGGCGGCGGCGAGCACCGCCCCGCGCGCCTCCGCGACGCCGAGCGCCGTCTTCTTGTTGATGCTGAAAAAGAGCGTCTCGATGCCGAGCGCATCCGGCGCGTACTTCGCGACGGCGTCGCGGACGGCGAGCGATACGCAGGCGAGACGCTCCTCCACCGTGCCTTTCTCCGGTTGGACGCAGTCGCTCCAGAGCAGCGCCGGACGGGAAGGATCGCCCTCGACGACGGCGATGCCGAGCCGGTCGTAGCCCGGGTCAATCGCCAGAATCCTCATATGTCTAAAGCGAAATGGTGATGCAAAAAATGAGGGTCAGACTCGGCCTAGCGGCCCGGAGCGCACTCATTTTTTGCATCACCATTTCGCTACTCATCATCGTCAGTGCTCTCGTAGCCGCGCGCGTTCGTGAACACTTGCTGCACGTCCTCGTGCTCGTCGAGCGCCTCAAGGATAGCGGAGAGCTTCTCCTCATCCTCGCCGGAGACGTCGGTCAGCGGCTCATTCGGGATATAGGCCGCACCAGTCTTGGTGAAAGCCCAGCTCGCTGCGCCCGGCGCGGCGACTTCGACGCCCTGCTTCGAGAGGAGGTGTTTTATCTCGGGGGTCGTGCGGTTCTTATTGTCGGTGAGTGCGTCGATGATGATGGCGACGCCGGCGGGGCCATAAGCCTCATACACGACCTGCTCGAGGTTGCCGGAGTCTTTCGAAGCGCCTTTCGCGATGGCGCGCTCGATATTGTCTTTCGGCATGTTGGCGGCTTTCGCGCGCGCGATGGCGGCCGTGAGGCCCGGAGCGGTGACGATACCGTTCGCTTTCTTCGATTCCATGGCGATGAGCCGCGCGAAGCGCGAGAAGACGCGGCTGCGCGCGGCGTCGGTCACGCCCTTCTGGCGTTTGATCTGCGACCATTTGCTGTGTCCTGACATATGTCATTATGATAACAGTGTCGCTTGCGTGCCGCAAAAGCGATAGCGCTCCGGTTCGAGCGGCCAAGTCTTGCTACCGCTTTTCCGGCGCCGCTTCGCTCCGGAGAAGTACGCTCGTAAAACATCAGCTCTGGAGATAGGCGCGGCCCTTGTCGGTGAGGATGCGGCCGCGGAGCGAGCGCTCGATGAGGCCGAGGCGCAGGAGGTACGGCTCATAGACGTTCTCGATGGTGTCGGGGTCCTCGTGAAGCGCCGAGGCGAGCGCGCGGACGCCTGCCGGGCCGCCGTGGAAGCTCGTCAGGAGCATCTCGAGATACCGCCGGTCATCCTTGGTGAGGCCGAGCTCGTCGATGCCGAAGAGCTTGCAGGCCTCCTCAGTGAGAGCCGCAGAGAGCGGGCGCTCATGCACCTCGGAGAAATCCCGGACGCGTTTCAGGAGCGCATTCGCGACGCGCGGTGTCGCGCGGCTCCGTGCCGCGATGCTCTCGATGACGTCGGCAGGCGCGTCCAGACCGAGCAGCTCGGCGGAGCGGCGGATGATATCGCGCAGATCGTCATCGCCGTAGAAATCGAGCTGGTAGGTGCCGCCGCCGAAGCGTGAACGAAGCGGTCCCGAGAGGCTTGCGATGCGCGTGGTCGCGCCCACGAGCGTGAAAGGCGGGAGAGCGAGCTCGACGGTGCGGGCCGACGGGCCCTTGCCGAGGATGATATCGAGGTGGCCCGATTCGAGCGCAGGGTAGAGGAGCTCCTCGATCTTGTGCGAGAGGCGGTGGATTTCGTCGATGAAGAGGACGGTGTTCGGTTCGAGATTGGTGAGGATAGCCGCGAGGTCGCCGGCGCGCTCGATCGCGACGCCGGACGTGCTCTTGAGCGGCGACTCAAGCGTCGCTGCGACGAGGTAGGCGAGCGTGGTCTTGCCGACGCCCGGCGGGCCGTAGAAGAGGATGTGCTCCGGCATGCCGCCGCGTTTCTTCGCGGCGTCGATGGCGATACGGACGTTCGCTTTTATCTGTTTCTGCCCGACATAGTCGTCCCACTTGCTCGGGCGGAGTGCCGCGTCGAGGACTGGAAGGAGGGAAGCGGGATCATCAGCGGGTCTTGACATAAAAATGGGTCGATGCTATATATGGTAGCACAGTTTCTTGATCCTGTTCATACTCCTCTAGGCAAGGCTTGACGGCTTCGGGCGTTTCCCCAAGGACTTTCTGGTCCGACACTCCGGTGTTGGTGCTGGGAAAATCCTCAGGTGTCTCGTCCACCCGGCATTTATGCCGGTTTTGCCTTGAGGATTATGGACGGGAAGAGAGCGCAAAAAAGACACGAGGTTACTCGTGTCTTTTTTGCGCCGAACGACCGTTCATATGCCTACCTGTCGACTGGATTTTATTTTCATACTAATTTCGGGGGAGATCGACGGTGGCGGCGACTTCAGAGAGGGAGGTGACGCCGTTCAGGGCTTTGAGGAGGCCGTCCTGCGCCATCGTGAGGTAGCCCTGCTTGGTCGCGAGCTTCGCGATCTCGCGTTCAGGCGGATTGTCGCGGAGGAACGAAGCCATCTCGTCATCCATGAAAATGGCTTCGTAGAGGCCGATGCGGCCTCTGTAGCCGGTCTCATCCTCGTTCGCGGGTGCCGGCTCCCACACAGTCTCGATCTTCTCAGGCAGCAAAGATTTATCCGCGAGCGGTTCGAACGCTTTCGCGATCATGGCTTTCTCGGCGTCCGTGAGCGGGCGCTCTTTCTTCTTGTCCGGATCAAGCTTGCGTAGGAGGCGTTGCGCCATCGAGACGGTGATGGCCGAGCCGAAGGATTTCGGGTCGGCACCGAGGTCGGCGAGGCGAGGGAAGGTGCCGGCAGCATCATTGGTGTGAAGCGTGGAGAAGACGAAGTGGCCGGTTAAGGCCGCCTGGATGGCGATGTCGGCGGTCTCGCCGTCGCGAATCTCGCCGACCATGATGATGTCCGGGTCTTGGCGCACGATCGAGCGGAGCCCTTCGGCGAAGGTGTATTTATCGCCTTCGACCTGCGTCTGTACGATGCCGTCGAGGTGATACTCGATCGGGTCTTCGATCGTGATGATCTTTATCTCCGGCGTATGCAGTTCGCGCAGGAACGAGTAGAGCGTCGTCGTCTTGCCGGAACCGGTCGGGCCGGTCGTGAGCAGCATGCCGTTGCTCCGCCGGATCTCGGTTTCGAGCCGCGCGAGGAGTTTCGGGTGGATGCCGAGCTCTTTGTAGGAGACCATGGTCGCTTCAGGGTCGAGGATACGCATCACGATGGATTCGCCGTAGTTACCCGGGATGAATGAGACGCGCATCTCGATGGCGCCGGCGGGGCGCGTGATGCTGAATCGCCCGTCCTGAGCGCGATCGGTGATGTTGAGCTTCACGCCGGAGAGGAGCTTTATGCGGGCATTGAGCTGATGGTAGGTCGCCGGGTCGAAATGATAGATATCGGTGAGGAGGCCGTCGACGCGGAACCGAAGGAGTGCGGCGTCCTCGCGCGGCTCGAAGTGGATGTCAGACGCGCGAAGCGCGAAGGCGCCGGCGAGAAGTATCTCGAAGATGCGCGTCACGCGGCTCAGCGCCTTCTCAGCGACGGCTTCGTCGAGCGCGTTCACGACGGCGCTTTTCTTCGTGTCGGTGGCGGCAAGTTTCGCAAACGTCTCGTCGATGACCGAAACGGTGCCTGCCTTGGATTCGGTCGCGAGCGAGAGCTCGCTGTAGCGGCCGAGCCCGCGCTCGAGGCTCTTCCCCGAGATGAGGAATTGTTTTACCTCGAATCCTCGTCCCCGGATATCCTCAAGGACGTTCGCGAGTGCGGGGTTGTTGGGGTTGTGCACCGCAACGGAGAGCACGTTCGAGATTTTGGCGAAGGCGATCGCCTCTGCCTCGCGCGCTTGCGCCTCGGGGATGAGACGGAGGGCGTCGCTGTCTATCTGGATGAGCGAAAGGTCGGCATACGGTATGCCGTACTTCTCGGAAAGGATGCTGGCGACATCTTCCTCCTCGCGTTCGCGCACCTCGGCGAGCTTCGCATCGGTGCCCTCTGTGTCAAATGGCAGATCCATACGCTGCATGATACCACTCGCGCTGCGGGCCGGGGGAGAGGGCTTGACAAATAGGCATAAATGGTGGTATCCTGCATGCAGTTCAACTTCGGGAGATTCAATATGAAACTCATAATCGTTCTTTTCGCCGCCATGATATCGGTGCCGGCTTTGGCGGATTGCATCACCTACGGCGGCAGACTGTTCTGTGCCCCGCCGCCGGTCGTTGTGTACACGCCGCCGATTGCAGTCTACACACCACCGCCGGTGTACGTGCCGCCACCGTACTACTATCAGCCGCCGGTCTACACACCACCGCCGGCGTATTACGGATACAGCGTCCGAGTCGATCCGGTCGACGTCGGGATAGCCGTCCTGGCCGGGGCGATTGCTAACCGCATCGTTTGGGGCGGTCATCACGACCACGACGACTACCACGCCTATCACCGCCGTTAGTCGGCACCGAGCGCCACACGCGCCTGTCTCCCTTGGAGACAGGCGCGCTTTCATTTTCGGCGGTACAATTACCCGTAATGGAAAAGATCATCATGACGCTCGCAGAGCTTGAAGCGGAGGCGATGCGCTTCGCGGGTACGCTCGCGCCGAGTCCGCGAGGCGCGACCTTGGTGACGCTTTCGGGCGAGCTTGGAGCAGGGAAGACGGCTTTCACCAAGGCGGTCGCGAGCGCGCTCGGCGTCGGGGAGACGGTCACGAGCCCCACGTTCGTATTGGAGAAGATTTACGCGCTGCCGCCCGGAAAGCATTTTGACCGGCTCATACATATCGACGCCTACCGGCTTGAGTCGGGAGCTGATCTCGCACCGCTCGGTTTCGACGAGCTCATGAGAAGCGAAACGAACCTCATCCTGCTCGAATGGCCTGAGAAAGTACGCGATGCGCTGCCGGAACCTTCCGTGCATATTTCGATCATCGCGGAGCCTGACGGCTCACGCACCGTTTCCTATGGCTAAAAAGGCGACCACGAAGAAACACATCGTCCTCCTCGACACGCATGCGATCATCCACCGCGCGTACCACGCGCTGCCGGAATTCACCGGCCCCACCGGCGCGCCCACCGGCGCGCTCTACGGCCTCGTCGCGATGCTCCTCAAGATCATCGCCGACCTTAAGCCGGACTACATCGCCGCCTGCTACGACTTGCCGAAGCCGACCATCCGCCACGAAGCGTATGAAGGCTACAAGGGCACGCGCGTGAAGATCGATGACGCGCTCGCGCTCCAGCTCCAGGAATCCCGCAAGGTGTTCGCGGCGTTCTCGATACCGACCTATGAGCGGGAAGGGTTCGAGGCCGACGATCTGCTCGGCACGATCGCTCACGAGCTGCGTGCGGAAGATGTCGACGTCATCATCGCCTCGGGCGACATGGACACGCTCCAGCTCGTCGATGACGCGCGCGTCCGCGTCTATACCCTGAAGAAAGGCATCAACGACACGATCCTCTACGACGAGAAGGCGGTCATCGACCGGTTCGGCTTCGCGCCGGCGCTCATACCGGATTTCAAAGGATTGCGCGGCGACCCCTCGGACAATATCAAAGGCGTTCCCGGTATCGGCGAGAAGACCGCGACGGAACTCATCACGCAGTTCGGCACGATAGAGGATATCTACGCGACCCTTGAGAAGAAGGGCGATGACGCCTTCCTCAAGAAAGGCGTGAAGGCGCGCATGATAACGCTCCTGCGCGATCATGAAGAGGGCGCGCGCCTGAGCAAAGCGCTCGCGACGATACGCCTCGATGCCCCGATCGCCTTCGCGCTCCCTGAGCGCTCATGGCGCGAGAATGCCGACATCGCGAAGCTCACCGCGATGTGCGACGAGTTCGGTTTCCGGACGCTCAAAGACAGGATCAAGGCCACGCTCGGCGCGCCGGCACCCTCCGAAGAAAAAGAGATCGAAGAGGAACTCCCTGAAGAAGAGATAGATGACACGCGTTTCCGGGAAGCGCAGGCGATGCTCTGGCTTATCTCATCCGAGTTCACGAACCCCACGCTCGACGATCTCCTCGCCTTCGCGAAAGAACGCTCCTTCGACGCCGCGTATGCGGCGCTCGAGAAGCAGGTAGCCGCGCTCGGCCGGGTGCGAGAGGTCTACGAGAACATCGAGAAGCCGCTCATCCCCGTCATACGGAAGATGGAAGCGCGCGGCGTGCTCATCGACACCAAGGTGCTCGCGAAGCTCGCGAAGGCGTACACCGCCGAGCTGAAGGAGATCGAGGCGAATATCTACAAGGACGCCGGGCACGAGTTCAACGTAAGCTCGCCCAAGCAGCTCGGGGAAGTGCTCTTCGACGAGCTGAAGCTCATTCCGGATCGGCAGAAGAAGACCGCCGGCGGCGCGCGCTCGACGCGCGAAAGCGAGCTCGAGAAGATACGCGACGCGCACCCGATCGTCGCCGACATCCTCGCGTACCGCGAGCTGAAGAAACTGCTCTCGACCTACATCGAGAACCTCCCGCCGATGCTCGATGCAGAGCATCGCCTGCACGCCGAATTCCTCCAGACCGGCACGACGACCGGCCGCATGGCGTCGCAGAATCCGAATCTTCAGAACATCCCCATCCATTCCGAGCGCGGCCGCGCGATACGTCACGCCTTCGTCGCGCCGGAAGGCTTCCTGCTCGTCGGCCTCGACTACTCCCAGATCGAACTGCGCCTCGCCGCGATCCTCTCGGGCGACGAGAAGCTCTGCGCGATATTCCGGAGCGGCCGCGACGTGCACCAAGAGGTCGCAGCGCAAGTGTTCCACGTCGCGGCCGAAGACGTCGACGCGGAGATGCGCCGCCGGGCGAAAGTCATCAATTTCGGTATCCTCTACGGCATGGGCATCAACGCGCTCCGGACGCAGCTCGGGACGACGACCGCCGAGACTCACGCTTTCTATGAGGAGTATTTCGGCCAGTTCAAGACGCTGTCCGAATATCTCGAATCGACGAAGGGCTTCGCGCGGACGCACGGCTACACCGAGACGCTCTTCGGCCGCCGCCGGCAGTTCCCCGAGATGAAATCCTCCTTGCCCTACGTGCGCGCGCAGGCCGAACGCATGGCTATCAATGCCCCTCTGCAAGGGACGCAGGCCGACATCATCAAGCTCGCGATGGTGCGCATCGACCGCATGCTCGAGGAGGAGGGCGCGAGCGAGGATGCCCACCTCCTCCTCCAAGTGCACGATGAGCTCATCTACGAGATACGCGCTGATCGCGCGGACGCGCTCGGCGATAAGATAAAGAGCGTCATGGAATCGGTCTTGCCTCTCGAGGAGACGCGCGGCGTGCCGATCATCGCTACGATGAAGTCGGGTTCCGATTGGGGCTTGATGCAGCAAGTTTGACATAGCTGATGCATCGGATATATTGCACTTTGCAGATCAACCAACGAGGGGGATGGCATGAAAACCACGTTCTTTTTGATAGGTGTCGCAATCATCGCGCTTCCTTTCGGGGGCATATTCCTTTATCATCGCCGCTGGCAAGCGGCGCATCCGGAAGAAGACGAGGCCTCAGCCGAGGAAGCCAACCAATGGCCGAAGTGAACGGCGCGAAGAAAGGGTACTCCTCCGGGAGCGCCCTTTTTGCTATGCTGGAGGAGTGATATACCTCTTCTGCGGTTCGGATGTCGATAAGGTTCGGACAAAGGCTTTCGCGTGGGTGGCGGCCGCGCGAGCGAAGGAACCGAACCTCGCGTACGTGCGCCTCGCTCGCGAAGAGCTCACGGACGCAGCGCTTGACGATGCGGCTCTCTCGGGCGGCCTCTTCGTCTCGCGGCTCCTCATCCTCCTCGACGACCCGTTCCCGACCGCGCGCACCGCAGGCGATGAAGAGGGGGGCGAGGAAGAAAGCGGCGCGGGCAGCCTCCTGGAGGACCATCTCGACGCGCTCGCGGCATCCGATAATGCTATCGTCATCCTCGCGCCGAAGCTTGCGGCTGTGAAAGCGAAGAAGCTCGTCGCGAAAGCGAAATTTTCATACGCATTCGATAAACCTGCCGCGCGCGAAGTCGCGCGCGGCTTCAACGGCGATCTCGTGAACGCGCTCGCGGCGCGCTCGCGCGACCGGCTCTGGCTCGAAGTGAACCGCGCGCTTATAGCGGGCGACGCGCCCGAGATGCTCCACGGCCTCCTGCATTGGAAAGCGCGCGACCTGATGGAGAAGGCTAAAGCCGCCGAAGGCGGCTCGCCCGACGTTTCAACGTCTAGGGGCAGCCGCGCCTGGACGGCGGCAGAATCGCGTCGGCTCTCGCTCGACCTCATCAAGCTCCTGCAGGACTCTCGCCGGAGCGGCCTTGATCTTTCGCTGGCGCTCGAGAAGTTCGCGCTTTCGATTTAGAGAATCATTGTCCCGGCACGCTCTGCCAGCAAGCAGTATATCGTGTGCCCGACAGGGTTACGAACCATCATATGGTACTATACAAAGGGAGTCGTCGGAATAGGTGAGAGATGATACTGTGCGGTGAGAAAATATACCTGCGTCCGTATCTCCTCGGATTCGATACGGACGCCCGTTCTGAAAACAAAGAATCCGAGAGCAGTTCTTTGTTTCCTCGCCACGCGCCCGTAGCTCAGTCGGTAGAGCAGCTCGCTTTTAACGAGAAGGTCGCAGGATCGAAGCCTGCCGGGCGCACATGGAAACTTCTTTCAGAGAGCAGTGTATAGCCTTGCGAAAGGAGGGGTACAGCATCGTTGAAATAATGGCAGTAACTGGAAAAGCGAAGTCTTCTATCCATACGCATATAAGGAATATTCCCCTGAGCGAGGAGCGTTTAAAAGAGATTAAGAAAGCTTCCGGGGAGCGGGTTCGAAAATTTGCATTAGCTCGAAAGGGGAAAAGTAAACGAGAGTTCAGAGCTTTTGATGAGTGGTCTGCAAACACGGTGCTCTTTATCGCGCACCTACTTTTCGATGGGGAGATAACGCGGACGAGATGTGCCTACAACAATCGCAATGTAGCGCTCATCGGACGTGTTGAGCGGCTCATGCGCGAATGGTATGACTTCGAACCGAGCCGGTACTACAACAAAATGACCGGGGTCTCGCGCATCACGTACGGTAACGTGGCTTTGGGCTCCTACCTAAAGATGAAATCCGGAGAATTGCTGCGGGATATAAGGAAAATGCCGCCTGATCTCGAACGCGAATTCATTCGAGCCTTTTTTGATGACGAGGGGTGTATGGACTACCGACCAGAAGAAAATAGACGCAGCATTCGAGGATATCAGAAAGATGTACGGATTCTTGAGATAGTAAAGTCGCTTCTGGCAGATTTCGATATTGCGGCGCGGATCGTGTTCCCGAACGAAGTCGTAATCGTTGGCAAGGAGAATCTGATGAAATTTGAACGAGAGATTAATTTCTCACCGGGCGTATATATGAATGGGAACCGCTCGAACAGCCGGTGGAAGAAACATGTGGAGAAAAGAGAATTACTAAAACAAGCGATCGTTTCATTCAAAAACTAATAGCTGAACGCGTCAACCGTCTTGCCGGTCGCATCAAGCAGCTTCACGACTTCGTGTTGCGTTCGCCACATCGAACTGCTCCTGCCGAGATAGACATGCCACGTGTCCCCCTTGAAATCAGAGTCGCCTCGGTGCGCGTTAACGCAGCCGTTGTAATTGAGATATTTCACGAGGAAACTCTGGCATGCGCCCGAGACGGTCGTCGGCGGAGTGAGCGCGGCTTGGCAGCGCGAGAGCGTGTTCACATAATCGATGCACGACGCGTCGCGGATGTAATCGGCGCCGTAAAAGGAAGAGAGCTCCGTGGACGGAGAGGGGCAGTTGAGCGGCAGGGACGGATTGAAATCCTGGAAGCTGCTGAAATAGCCGATGCATTTATTCTCTCGGAACGAAGCGCCGATGGGGGACTGCCCGGACGCGATGATCGCCTGCTGCCCGGCGGTAAGCACGATGTCCTGCGCTGCGTTCACGACGCCGGACGTCGGCGTCTCCGTGCCCTTCGGTATGGTCATGGAATTGCCGGTCGCCTCGCTCTCAAGCACCCACCCGGAGATATCGACCGGAACGCTCGCGTTCTGCGCCACGCGCAGGTTGATATATTCATTTCTCGGGTCAGCCGAAGCTGCGCCTGAGACGGAGTGGTCCATCGACACGATGCCGTAGTACGGTGAAAGGTCGCCGAATGTCGTCCCGCCGATGAGCGGCGTATTCGGGGTGCCGCTGCTGCCTATGGAACCGCCGCCGGCAGAGCTTCCCGGGAGCTCCGTGTTGCTTCCGCCGCCGATACCGAAGGGCGAGCGCGGGAGGGAAAGGTAGGTGCCGCCGCCGAGCTGGCCCGGCAGGGCGAGCCGCGGCCCGGAGAAGGCTATCGGGTGCACCGGTCCGCCCGTGGCGATCCAGATGAGGAAAATGAAGACGAACACGCCTATGAAAAACCATGAATCATGCATGTCGCTCATAGAGAGATGATATCAAATTTTCGCTCGAAGTCGCACCATATAGGCACTTCTCATTTCCTAACTCACCCCGAGAGTACTTGGAATCTCTAATCGCTATGCTCAAGAGATTCTCAGCGCGCTTTGCTCCTAAGGAAATGAAGTCGCCCGAGCTCTTCACGGACGACGCTCGCGTCGTCCCAAGGGGTCTTTGATCCTTTCGGGCCCATGATGAACGGATCGGTCCCTTTTCCGCTTATGAGGACGGCGTCGCCGGGGCGCGCCATACGGAGCGCGGCGCGTATCGCTTCGCGCCGGTCCATGATGATGGTCGGTGCGCGTCGCATGCCGGTCGCCATGGCGTCGACGATAGCGCGCGGATCCTCATCATACGGGTCTTCGTTCGTGAGAATGACCTGCTCGCATACCTCATCGGCGATTTTTCCCATCTCCGGCCGCTTCCAGGTGTCGCGGCCGCCGCCGGTGTTGCCGAGCACGCAAATCTTCCGCTCGTTCGGGAAGGCGCTGTAGAGCGCGCGCAGCGAGTCCGGCGTGTGCGCATAATCGATGACAACGATGAAATCCTGATCGGCGTCGACATGCTCGACGCGACCGCGGACGAGCGGAAGCGCGGTGAGCGCCGCGGCGGAGGTCGAGACCGGGACGCCGAGCGCTTCGCCGAGCTTCATCGCGGCGAGCGCGTTCATCGCGTTGAAGGCACCAGGGAGAGGGAGCGAGACGGGCGTCCCGGCGTAGGAGAAGCGGATACCCCGAGTGTCTCCCGAGACATCGGCGAGTTCGCGTTCGCTGAAGCCGATCGCTTCCGTCACGCGGGCGGAGAGGAAGGCGCGGCTCTCCGGGATGTCGCTGTTCGCGACGAGTATGCGCGCCGCTTTCGGCGAGGCCGCGAGCGTGTCGACGATGACCCGCTTCGCCGCGACGTACTTCTCGAAGGAACCGTGGCTCTCGATGTGCTCTCTCTGGATGTTCGTGACGATGAGGGCGTCGAGGTCGAGGAATTGGTGGCGATACTGCAGGACGCTCTCGCTCGTCACTTCGATGACGAGGTGGGTGCAGCCGGCTGCGAGCGCTTTGCGCATGAATGCTTGCGCGAAACCGCGGCCCTGGAGCGTCATCTTGTAGCGATTCGGCTCTGACGCGTCCTCGACCGCGAAGCGGATCGTGGAGAGGAGCGCCGTCTTGTGTCCTGCGGCGCGCAGTATCGCGAAGACCATCTCGGCGGTCGTCGATTTGCCTTTGGTTCCCGTGATGCCGATGACGGTGAGCTTTCTCGCCGGGAAGCCGTAAGCGAGCGCCATGAGGAAGGCGAGCATCCGGTGGTAGAGAGGGCGCAGCGGCCGTACGATCGGCTCCGGCACGACCTTTTTCAATATGCGTACGAGCGTGTCTATAAAAGCGTACATGCTAGTTTTTCGCAGAGAGTGCCGCCTTGAGCCGGGCTTCTTTCCCGCCGACCCCTTCGGGGATGTGCTGGAGCGCTGTGCGCGCCTCGCGCTCGGTGTAGCCGAGAGCGACGAGCGTGTCGAAGACTTCGCCATCGGCGTCATCATGGGCTCGCGGGCCGACCTTGTCCGCGAGTTCGACGAGCATCTTCTCGGCGCTCTTCTTACCGAGACCGACCACCTTGGTGAGATAGTTCAGGTCGCGCTTCCCTATAGCGCCCTCGAGCGCTTCGCGCGGCGCGCGACGGAGGACGCTCTGCGCGGTCTTCGGGCCGACGCCGGAGACGGTGAGTATGAGCTCGAAGAAGTCCCGATCAGCGGTGTCGGCGAAACCATAGAGCTCCAGACCGTCTTGTTTGAGGGTGAGATGGGTCGCAAGCGAAGTCTCCGTGCCGACGACGAGCGTTTCAGGCGCGCTCAGGCGCACCTCGATGCCGAAGCCGGCCACCTCGACGACGGCGCTCGCCGGGCCGACCGAAAGCACCTTCCCGCGTACCTGCCGTATCATACGCGTATAGTACCATTTGCCATAGAACGGGATATAGCGTATATATAGAGGACATATGGCAATCACCAGTTCAGCGAAGAAAGCGATCCGTTCTTCTGCGAAGAAGCGCGTGTTCAACCTGCGCCGCAAGGACGCGATGAAGGACACGGCGAAGTCGCTCACTAAAGCGCTCGCCGCCAAAGATGTCGCCGCAGCGGAGAAGCTCCTTCCGGAGGCCTACGCGACCATCGATAAAGCGAAGAAGCGCGGCGTCATCAAGAGCAATACCGCCGCCCGCAAGAAGAGCCGCCTCGCCCTCGCCATCAAGAAGGCGAAGTCCTAACGGAAAAGAAACGTCCCGCAAAGCGGGACGTTTCTTTTGTGCGGCGTCGCGAGCCCTACGCGCGCCATTGCCTTAGTGAAAGAAATCGAGCGCCTTTGCGTATATTTTTATGTAGAAAGTAATTGGCGTCTTACGTATGACCTACCTCATGACTTACATGCCTTTTATGCTCGTGCCAGCCTTCATCGGGTGCGGATTCCTCGGTGTCTCATGTTCCGTCCCGTCCGCCATGCCGGCTGCAGATAGCGTATCCGTTCAAACGTCCTCAATCGCGACCTCGTCTCCTGACGTCACGGTGACGACCATAATCGACGGGAAATCCACGACGAAGACTCTCGATGCGCCGTATGGCGTCCGAAGCAGCGTGATTACTGATTCGAATGGGAGCACGACGACTGCCGAAGCATCGACGACGCCGCTTACCGAAGCGGATGCGGCCAAGCTACAGCAGCAGATGGAGCGCATGCTTGCCGAACAGCAACAGCTGTTCGCGAGCACATTCAACGGCTTCTAGCTGCCGCGCGCTCGGGAATCACCGCGGTTTCATTATCCAATTGTGCTCCCAGCAGGAATCGAACCTGCATCTGCTCCTTCG
>JAKAJB010000028.1 GCA_021813965.1 bacterium
GGGAAGAAACAGCAGCGCGTCTACTGCGTGATGGGCGACGGCGAGCAGGACGAGGGGAATGTCTGGGAAGCGGCCATGTTCGCCGGGAAGAACAAGCTGCACAACCTCACGGCGATCATGGATCGCAATAACATCCAGATCGACGGCATGACGGAAGACGTGATGCCGCTCGAGCCGATCGCGGACAAGTACCGCGCATTCAATTGGCACGTGATCGAGGTGAGCGGACACGACTTCGCCGCATTCATCGCTGCGGTCGACGAAGCGAAGGCGATTTACGAGAAACCGACAATGATCATCGCGCATACTATTCCCGGCAAGGGCGTGCCGGAGATAGAATTCGATTACCGCTGGCACGGCAAGCCGCCGACGGCCGAGGAGGGGGAGCAGTTCCTCAAGGAGCTCCGCACGATGGGCGGTAAGATCCCGCACGAATATGCTTGATACTGCCGCAAAACTATCCGCGCGCGTGTTCGCGGACGATATCGACCAGGCGCCGACCCGCGACGGGTTCGGAAAGGGGGTGACGGAAGCGGGGAAGACCGATCCGCGCATCGTCGTGCTCTGCGCCGACCTCTCTGAAAGCACTCGCGCCGAGTGGTTCGAGAAAGAATTCCCGGATCGCTTCATCGAGGCGGGCATCGCCGAACAGAGCATGGCGGCGATCGCGAGCGGCATGACCGCGGCGGGGAAGATCCCGTTCATCGCCAGTTACGCCGCTTTCAATCCCGGCCGCAATTACGAACAGATCCGAACGACGATCGCACTCAATCAGTCGCCGGTGAAAGTGTGCGGCATGCATGCCGGCGTCTCGGTCGGTCCCGACGGCGCGACGCACCAGATGCTCGAGGACATCGGGCTCATGCGCGTGCTCCCGGGCATGACGGTCATCGCGCCGGGCGACGCCGAGGAAGCGCGCAAGGCGGTCATCGCCGCCGCCGCGACCGACGGGCCGGTGTATCTGCGCTTCGGGCGCTCCGCGACGCCGGTGTTCACCACGAATGACACGCCGTTTCAGATAGGGAAAGCGCTCACGCTGTGGGAAGGAGACTCGCCTGAAGTCGCGCTGCTCTCGACCGGAGCGCTCTCCTACGCGGCGCTCGCCGCCGCTCATACGCTCGCGGATGAAGGCATCTCGTCCGTAGTGCTCCATGTGCCGACGATAAAGCCGCTCGATGAAGAGGCGGTGCTCGATGCTGCGAGGAAAGTCGGCCTCGTCGTGACGGTGGAAGAGCATCAGGCTGCGACCGGGTTCGGGAATGCCGTCGCCGCGCTGCTCGCCGAGAAGCACCCGGTCAAGATGAAGATCCTCGGGATCGACGATCGGTTCGGCCAGTCGGGGACGCCGGAAGAGCTGCTCGCTTATTACGGCCTCGATGCCGCCGGTATCGCCGAGGCGGTGCGGAAGTCTGCGGTGTCTTGAAAGCATGAAAGATACGGTCAACGCTTACTTCGCCATCCTCCTCATCACTATCGCGGGGGCCGGCGCGACGATGCTCATCGTCCACGTCTCTTATTCGAATATGCTCTCTGTCACCGGCAGCGAAGCGCAGTACGCGGCGCTTGAACGATCGATCCTGAAGCGATAGGCGATACGGAACGCGCCTGTACGGGGCTGACCCCGTACAGGCGCGCCGGCGTCTCCTTAGAATGGCGTGACGGTATAGCCTGCGGGCGCGGCGGCGATATAGGCCTCGAGCTTCTCGCGGGAGAGGAGGCCTTTCTGCGCGCCGACTTCCTGCACAACCGACATGGAATTCACCGGTCCCCACGCGAGCGCTTCCGCAAGCGGCTTGCCGAGCGCAAGCGCGATGACGACGGTCGAGGTCATCGCGTCGCCGGCCCCGGTGCGGTCGATCGGCGGCTTCACATCAGGATACATCGGTACGGTGAGCAGGTCGGTGCCGTCTGAAGCATATGCGCCGTTCGGGCCGTCCGTGATGAGAACCGTTTTTGGCCCCAGCTCATGCATCTTAGCGAGAAGCGTCTTCACATCGGTCTCACCGAGCTCGAGGATGCGCTCAGCCTCTTCTTTGTTGCATGCGAAGAATTCGGTCGCAGCATAGAGTTTCGCGAGCCGCTCTTTTCCCATACTCATCTGGAACGTGCCGGGCTGGAAGGCAAGCTTGGTCTCCGGATGTGCGGCGAGCCACACGACGAGGTCGTCGTGGAACGCTTCGGCGTTCTCGCCGGTCGACGAGAGGTAGATCCATTTCGGCGGAGTGAATCCTTCGGGGATGAAGTACGGGTATGCCTGGTGCTTGATGAGGATGGTGCGCTCGGCATTGTACATGAGCACGTAGTGGTGATTGGTCGGGAGGCCGTCGTTGACCGCGATGTAGCGCGTCGCGACCCCTTCTTTCGTGAACATTGCGAGGATCTCTTCGCCGTAGCGGTCGTGGCCCACATTCGAGACGAATCCCGCAGAGAGACCGAGACGAGCCGCGGCGACCGCGGCATTCGCGGCGTTGCCGACGCCCGGCACGAGCTCGGAGTATTCGTAGGGGATCTTGTCGCCCCATTTCATGGAAATGGTGCACGCTTCGTTGTTCACGTCGCAGTGAATCTCAGCTTCTTCCAGTTTGATGAATTCGTCGACGGTGGTGTCGCCGATTGCAATGAAGTCCATAAGGATAGCTTACAGCAAATAGCTCATAGCGCATAGCTTCTGCGTTTGTGCATTTTGAAGTTTGTCTACATGTCATAGGCTATGAGCGATATGCTACAGTTTATTCATGAATGACCTTGTCGCGACGGCGCGCTCGCTCTTTGCCCCGGGCAAAGGGCTCCTTGCCGCGGACGAGAGCGTGCACACAGCGACCGTACGGCTCGCCTCCTACGGCATCGCGACCGGCGCCGAGATGCGTCGGCAGTATCGCGATCTCTTCTTCGGCGCTGACGGTATCGAACGGTATCTCTCGGGCATCATCCTGTTCTCCGAGACCCTTCTTGAGAAAGGGAACGACGGGAAACTGTTCCCGGCATCACTCGCTGAGCGCGGTATCATCCCTGGCGTGAAGGTGGACGGCGGCACCGAGCCGATGAGCGCAAGCTCTGCCGAGCTCATCACGCAAGGACTGCTCGATCTCCCTGAGCGCCTCGCGCTCTACAGGAAGCAGGGAGCCGCCTTCACCAAGTGGCGAGCCGTCATCCGCATCGACGGCGATCAATTGCCGACCGCCATGGCGATACATGAGAACGCGAAACGCCTCGCAAGCTATGCGAAAGAAGTCCAGAGCGCCGGTCTCGTGCCTATTCTCGAACCGGAAGTGCTCTATGAAGGGAAGCATAGCCGTGCACGTGCGCGCGCCGTACTCGTCGAGACGCTCGGCACGCTCTTCTCGATGCTCGATGAACACTCGGTCGACCGCGCGAGCATCATCTTGAAGACATCGATGGTCCTCTCCGGAAAAGAGAGCGGAAAGAAGGACACGCCGGAAGAAGTCGCCAAAGACACGCTCGATGCGCTCCGCGAGAGCGTGCCGTCGCAGATTGCCGGTATCGTTTTCCTTTCAGGCGGGCAGACGCCGGATCAGGCGACTGAGAATCTCGCAGCGATCGCGAAGCTCGCGAAGGAGGGCACTACGCCCTGGCCGCTCACCTTCTCATATGCGCGGGCGATCCAGGAAGAGGCGCTCGCGCTGTGGAAAGGGGAGGAGGCGAACGTGCCGGCCGCGCGTGCGGCGTTCCTCTCGCGCCTCGAAAAAGTCTCCGCGGCGCTCGGCTGATTGCATTTCTGCGCGTTTTCCCGTATATTCGGCTACATGCTTACTCTCGCAGTTGAGAAACGAGATATTGCCGCCGCGACCTTGTCGTCGCTTCGCACTGCAGGCTTGGTCCCTGCGGTCGTCTACGGCGCGCACCAGGAAGTGACGCCGATCACCATCGATGCGAAGGCGTTCGCGAAAGTCCTGAATGCGGCCGGCGAGGCGACCATCGTATCGCTCTCGGGCCTCGGCGCGGCGCTCCCGACGCTCATTCACGATATCGACCGCGACCCGGTCACCGGCCGCACGCGCCATGTCGATTTCTACGCGGTGACGAAGGGCGAGAAGGTCCATGTCGCCATCCCGCTCGCATTCGTCGGCAAATCGGCGGCGGTCGAGGCCGGCGCGAATCTCGTGAAAGTGCTCCACGAGATCGAGGTGAAAGCCGACCCGATGCACCTCCCGCATGCTATCGAAGTGGATCTCGCCGCGCTCGCGGAAGTGGATGATCAGATTCACGCGAAGGATCTCGTGCTCCCGCATGGCGTCGAACTCGCAGTCGAGCCGGAGGAGGTCGTCGCGCTCGTACAGGCGGTCGTCGAGGAAAAGGAGGAAGCGGGAGCAGCCGATATCTCTGCGATCGAAGTGGAGAAGAAGGGCAAGGAAGAAGCGGCTCCCGAAGCGGCAGCGTAGCCATCCGGCCCGCGTGCTAAAATGATCCGACATGCGTCGGTTTTTTTATTTCATATGCGGGCTCACGTGCATGCTTGCGCCATCGTTCGCTTTCGCGCAGAGCGCCGCGCAGGCGGTAGATGCGCGGCAGCAGCAGCTCCAAGACCAATTAAGCTCGATTGAGAGCCAGATTGCCGCACAGCAGCAGTTGCTCGACGTCGCGCAGAACCAGCATCAGACGCTCCAGACACAGATTGATGCTTTCGATGCTGAGATCAAGAAGACGCAGCTCCAGATACAGGCGATCAACCTCACCATCACGCAACTGAACGGGAACATCGACACGCACAACCAGACGCTCTCGCAGCTTTCGGCACAGCTTGATGCGGAGAAAGAATCGCTTGCGCAGATCATGCGGCAGACGCAGATGCTCGACAACTATTCGGTCGTGAGCGTGGCGCTCGGCTCGCAGGATGTCTCGGGCTTCTTCAGCGATCTCGACGCATTCACCTCCATCAAGAGCTCGCTCGCGGACTCGTTTAGTCAGATACAGACGACAAGCTCGTCCACTGAGGCAGAGAAAGAGGCTCTCCAATCGAGGCTCGCCGAGCAAGAGCAGCTGCGGACGGTCGCGCAGCTCGCGAAGCAGCAGGTGCAGTCACAAGAGAGTGAGAAGCGGCAACTCCTGACTCAAACCAAGGGCGTCGAAGCGAATTACCAGAAGGTCATCGCGAGCAATCAGAAAACCGCAGCGCAGATCCGTTCCGAGCTCTTCATGCTGCGCGATACCGCGGCGATACCCTTCGGTACCGCGCTCACGTATGCCGAGGCGGCGGAGAAGGCGACCGGAACGCGCGCAGCCGTGACGCTCGGCGTGTTGAAGCAGGAGACGAACCTCGGCGAGAATCTCGGTACCGGCACGTGGCGCGTCGATATGGCGCCGAACCGCGATCAGCCGGTCTTCATCTATATCACGCAGACGCTCGGTCTCGACCCTGATAAGATGCCGGTCTCGAAAAAGCCGTGGTACGGCTGGGGCGGCGCGATGGGGCCGGGGCAGTTCATCCCGTCGACATGGGTGTGCTACGGCGGCTTCGTGAATGCACAGACAGGCACGTGTTCTCCGCCCTCGGGTGCCGGGCTCTCATTCTGGCAGGGGCCATGGAAGTATGTTGCGAGCAAAGACCGCGTCCGTACGCTCCTCGGTGCGAGCGCGCCGAGCAATCCGTGGAGCGCACAGGTGGCCATCATGGCGACTGCGATGCTCATGGCGGACAATGGCGCCGGGACGCAGACGCCGGCTGCCGAACGGCTCGCGGCGCTGCGCTACTTCGCCGGGTGGACACATGCCAACAACCCCGCATACTCTTTCTATGGCGACGGCGTGATGGAATTCGCCTCGCAATTCCAGGCGGACATCAATCAACTGAACGGTCTCTAAACTCGAGAGTGGCTATTCACATTCCCGAAAAAATGTCAGGGAGGGGAGGCGGCGGGGAGGTATACTGGGAGTAATTCACCATACACTGCATATTATTTATGGAGACTCACCACGACATGAAAATCATTTCTCTCTCAATCGGTATCGCGTTTCTCATTGGTGCATTCGCAGTAGCGTTCGCGGACCCATATCTTCCCGCCTCGATCAGCAATGCCAAGAAAGGCTATCAGGCCGGCTTCGACGCCGCAAAAACGCTCGTCGAGAACAGCAGTCTCGGCAGTTTTTTCCAGACCCCCGCAGATGTCCGGATGCTTTCCGGCACAGTCACCGCGATAAACGGCAACCGCATCACTTTCCATATCCAGTCAACGAATCCTTTCGATGACCCCACGCTTGCAGACCGTGTCGCTAGCATTGATGCGTCGACTGCTATCACCATGCAGACGCGTAAAGATCAGAAGACGTATCAAGCGGGCATATCTGCGCTCGTGCAGGTGCACACGGTCGCTGCTAGTACGACGGCTGCAATCATCAGCCCATTTGTCACGACTTCCGCAAGCATTTCTGATATCAAAGTCGGCACATCCGTCAATGTGTCCGCTGCTGAGAACATCCGATCATTAGGAGAATTCACGGCAAGCGCAATCCAGATTATTCCCCCGATCAGAATGAGCATCTGATGACTGGCATGACTTTTTATTCCGCACGTCCTGTTATTTTGAAATCGATTCTCGCTCTCATCATCGTCTCGATGGTTTTCGCTGGCGGCTCGAGAGCTGAGGCGGCTTCCGTGACCTGGACACACGGCACTCCTACTCAGACGTGTGATCAGATCATATACGTTGACGCAGCGACAGGCGACGCATGTTCGTATACAGGATGTGCCCCGGGGTACTGGGCAACCCTGATGCAGGGCGGGACCGACGGCGCTTATGCGGGCGTTCCGTACACCGTCCCGGCGGGGTATCAGATTTACCTGAACTGGTGGGGTGGCGCGACTCCTGCGGCACTTGCCTTTCGATCCGGCAAGCCGATTAGTTACTTCATCGCGCCTCAGCCGTATAGTTCATCATATGGCCCATATCAAGCATGTGATCCGACGCCATACTTAACCGTCGATTCAACGTTCAGTGCCGTCACTGACAAGGACACCTACGCTCCCGGCTCGCCGGTCAGTGTCTCGCTCGCTGCCTGTTCCGGCGACTGCGCGACGAGCGGGAACAGGGGCGTCTGGCAGGGCGGGTATACTCCGATCAACGTCGTCAACAAAATCTTCACGAGTATTTTCGGCGGCGGCGGCGGTCCGCCGGCAG
>JAKAJB010000029.1 GCA_021813965.1 bacterium
CGGCGGATTCGTGCAGGGCGCGCTCGGCAAGACCGGTGGCGCTCACCCGGACGTCTCCTTATGGTATGCCGCTTTCCTCCAGAGCGCCGTCCTTCCCCACCTCGTCCTCTGGTCGAATGCCGTCGCCGTCGGCGAAGTGCTCGTCGGCCTCGGTCTCATCGTCGGGCTCTGCACGGGCGTCGCGGCATTCTTCGGCTCGTTCATGAACCTCAACTACCTCTTCGCGGGGACCGTGAGCATCAACCCGCTCATGTTCGTGCTCGGTCTCGGCATCGTGCTCGCACGCCGCGTCGCTGGATACTGGGGCCTCGACCGCTACGCACGACCCTACTTCGATACGCTCCGCACCAAGATTTCCCCGCGCAAGTAAGCAGATTCTTTCAGGCTTGTCATGGCTCTCCGTATGTTCGCTCGAAACAATAAGTGGATTCGTGATATACCGCGTTCGCACATGGAATACCCGCCACGAATGTTCGACCGTCTCAAGTATTGGTTCTGGACGGTATACGCGCATTTCTACCCCGCGATACGCCGTGTCGCCTACCATCTGGGCATCGGAGAGTTCTTCATAAATCATTTTGAGAACGGACATGAAGGCCGGCAGCCATTTCTGATTGGCAGCTTGGCTCCTTCACTTTCCGCTCAGGATCTGTCATTCTTCCTCGTCGAACGAGGGTATGGGAACCACTTCGTCGCATGGAAGGATGTCGGGGAGCTGGTGAGCTTGCGCAAAACTATCGGGTTTGAATATCAATACCATATTCGCATTTTCAAAGATGGTGAGATACGCGGCCACTTCGAATACACGCCGGAATGCCATCCGTACTACCACATGATCCAAGTCGGGCTCGAAGATCGGCAGGAAGAATTCAAGAAGCTCTTGAATGATTGGATAGTACCGGCGGTCGCATAGTATCGGCTGAAGAGGCGTATACTATCTACATGACTATCCATTATTTTTCGGGAGAAGACTGGGAGGAGGAATATGTGCGCACGAAGCTGCCGGGTGAGACCATCGTCTTCCACAAGGGCACCCTTGCGGAGAACCCCGATCTCTCCGATCCCGCGGCAGACACGCTCTGCATCTTCATCGACTCGAAGATAGGCGAAGCGGAGCTCAACCGCTTCCCTGCTCTCAGGCTCATCGCGACGCGCTCCACCGGTTTCGATCACATCGACCTCGCTGCTGCGAAAGCGCGCGGCATCACGATTGTGACCGTCCCTTCCTACGGAGAGAATACGGTCGCCGAATTCGCCTTCGCCCTCCTCCTCACGCTCTCGCGCCGCATCCCGGAAGCGCAGGCGCTCGTCAAAAGCGGCACCTTCTCGCCCGCAGGGCTTCGCGGCTTCGATCTTGAGGGGAAAACGATGGGCATCATCGGTTGCGGGCACATCGGCATGCACATGATCCGCATGGCGAACGGCTTCGGCATGAACGTGCTCGGCTTCGACATGCACCCGAGCGATGAGCTCGCGCAGAAATATGATTTCGGCTACGCCTCGCTCGACGAGCTGCTCGCGCAATCGGACGTCATCTCGATCCATGTCCCCTACAATCCGCACACGCATCACCTCATCAATAAGGAAAATATCGGGACCATCAAGAAGGGCGCGTACCTCATCAACACCGCGCGCGGTGCCGTCGTCGAGACCGAAGCGCTCGTCGCAGCGCTCGGGAACGGCACGCTCGCCGGCGCCGGACTCGACGTGCTCGAGGAAGAGGGCGATCTCAATGACGAGATGCAGCTCCTCACGGCACCGCACCCCAACGAAGAGGAGCTCAAGGTGACCCTCGCGAATAATTACCTCATCGACCACCCGCGCGTCATCGTGACGCCGCACGCCGCTTTCAACACGACCGAGGCCATCACGCGCATCCTCGATACCACGATCGGGAATATCCGGAGCTTCGAGGCAGGCTCCCCCGAAAACGCTCTCGAGCAGTAACCAATAAAAAGCGCCCGACTCAGAGAGCCGGGCGCAAGCGGCAGTGCTTTACGCTGCTGCAGCGGTGCGCATGATTCGCGGTATGTCCGCTTGATCGACGATACGCAGCGCCAATGGAGCGTCATACAGCCACCGGAAGGCATCGACACCTTGATTCACGACCATAGGGATGCCATCGAGCGTCCGGAATCCGAGCTCCTTCGCTTGCGAAAGCATCGCCGTCGGCCCTTTACGGATACGGATATCCGAGATGACAACCTTGCGATCCAGGCTCCCGAGAAGATGCTCTGCGTCGATACGATTACGCTCGATAGACTCCCGCGTTACAGGCAACTCCATGACACCGATAGTCGAATAGGCATCGAGCGGTGATACTGCGTCATCTATGACCGACACTATCGCGTCCGTCCCGACGATTACCGAAGACAAGAGTTTCCTGCTGCCGCCTGATGCCGCCGTCCTGCCGAAATAGCGATTCAGCGTATCAGACAGCTCTTGCGCTTTCGCTTCGGTCCGATTGAGGATCGTCAGTCGCGCGCCCTTGTCGGCAAGCGCGAACGCGATCGCCCGACCGGAGCCGCCTGCGCCCAGCATGAGAATGTGCGCGTCTTTCATCGCGATGCCGTTTTTAGCGAGCGCTTCTTCAAGACTCCGCGCATAGCCCGCGCCGTCGGTATTATCGCCGACGAGCCGGCCTTGACCGTCCTTCTTGATGATATTGACGGCGCCCATCGCTCTCGCGAGAGGGGTTATGTCGTCGAGATATGGGAGCACTGCTTCTTTGAAGCCGATACCGACGCCTCCGCCCTGATACCTCGGATCCGCTCGTAATGCGGGCATGATCTGATTGAGATCTTTCGGATCAGCGACGAGCATCATATTTCGATCCGGCATACCGAGAGCCGCATAAGCAGCATTCCACATCGCCGCCGTTTTCGCCGGATAATCTTCGGCGATGAGCGGTACCGAGAGAAACCGCGCTGTCGCGATGTCCCGCCAGTTACTGGGAGGCAGCTGCGCAATATGCGCGACTCCTTCGCGTACGAGTGTTGAGAGATTCATAGGTTCATCCTTCATGGTTGAGGTAGGTGAATTCGACACTACTGACAAGTTCCTCTGGCGCAATCGGTCTTCCTTCGAAGAAGGTGAGATCGCGCTGTAGCGACTGCCAGTCCATAGAGTGGCACGCGCCGCTTCCCAGTTCAGAACCGTCGAACTCGCAAAGCGGCTTGCTGGTGATGCCGGTAATGCGTACTCGTTTACACATATGCTCTCGACGAACATCATCGAATAGACGCAGGGTCGCCACGGTACCGGGAACATATCCTTTCGGATGGGTTCCGTCGCGTTTCCCGAGTCGATGCGTCACCGTCAAGGCTTCTTGACTAAGGAACTTCGAAAGAACATCGAAAGGAAGGGCCGGACTCGGCCGAAACCATAATTCAGGATGTTCGTGATGGTTGGGTGTGTCCATGAGTCCTCCTTTTGTCGGGTACTGCCATTAGTACACCGCATCGGGAAGGATATTTCATCCGCCGCGCTATACTGGGCCAATGGAGGCGCTCCGCCAGAAGACCGATGAGGAACTTGCGACTCTCGTACAGGGAAAGAATGAGGAGGCTTTCGGTGTACTCATGAATAGATACTTGCCGAAGCTGCTGCGCTACGGCAGGAAGTTCCTCGCGGCAGACGCCCCTATCGAAGACGTCGTTCAGGAAGCGTTCATACGCGTATACCAGAATATCCGGAGTTTCGACGCGTCGCGTCCGTTCTCGCCCTGGATCTACCGCATCGCCCACAACCTCTTCGCGAACGCGCTCCGGCACGACAGCCGCCACCCGCTCATCGCCGTCGACCTCGACACGCTCTCGGCGCACACCGCCTACGAGATCGACCCGGCCGGCGATGAAGAACGCGAGCAGGCGAAAGCGATGGTCGACAGAGGGCTTGCGGCGCTCACGCCGGCATACCGCGAAGTCATCATCCTCTATTACCTGGAGCATCTCAGCTACCAGGAAATCGCCGAGGTGCTCCAAGTGCCGGTCGGGACAGTCGGCATCCGCCTCCACCGCGCGCGCGAAGCGCTCAGAAAACATGTTGAAGGAACCTGACATCCAAGAAAAAATACTCGCAAAGATCCGCCTCGGGAGTGTCCCCATGCACTCGCGCGCCTATTTCATATTCCGCGCTGCGCTCGCGGGAGCCGCTGCCCTGCTCGTGCTCGCCGGTGCGCTCTTCGTACTCAGCTTCCTCTTCTTCAGCGTCCACGAGAGCGGCGTCGGGTACCTGCTCGAATTCGGCGAACACGGCATCCGCGCGTTCGCCGTGCTCTTCCCGTGGACGTCGCTTCTGCTTTTCGTCGTGTTCATCCTCATCCTCGAGATGCTCGTGCGCCGATTCGAATTCTCATACCGGTTCCCGCTCCTCCGCATCTTCTTGTGGATACTCATCATCGGCATCGCCGGCAGCATGCTCATCGGGTTCACGCCGCTTCATGCATCGCTCCTCTCTGCTGCGGACAAAGACGAGCTCCCCCTCCTCGGGCCATGGTACGAACAGGTCCACGACTCGCACGTGGAACAAGGCGTCTATCGCGGCGACATCACCGCCGTCGCGCCGGCCTACTTCGTCATCTCGCATAACGACACCGACAACGATTCCGACGAAGGGACATGGTCCATCGTGCCGCCGACGGGATTCAGCACCGGTACGATTGCGGTCGGCGAGAAAGCGTATGTCGCCGGACAGCTCAAAAACGGCATCGTCTACGCCTATGGCATCCACATCGTGTCTGATAGCGAGTGAAATAAATATCGCGCGCTTCGTGTATCTATAGATATCTGCTATGCAACATCCGAAACTGATCGCTTTCATACGCGCCCGGCTCGCAACCGGCGCCACGCGCGAGGAGATACGGCAATCCCTCGCTAAAAACGGCTGGAGCGACCGCGACATCAGTGACGCGTTCACGGGCGCGGCGCCGCAAGCCGCCGCGACGGCTGCCGTCGCGGCGCACCCGCTTGCCGGACGGAAGCTCTCGCTATCGTTCGGTCTCGTCGTCGTCTCGATCGTCTACGCATTGTGGCAACACGCTGGCGGCGCCGGTTCCGTAGCGGGCGCCATCCCCGGATCGCACGGCTGGGCGGCCGGAGAGACCTCTCCCGGGCAATCTTACCAAGCCGCCAATGACGCACTGCTCCAGACACTCGCGCAGATAACCGGCTCGAGCTCCGCGCCGGCTGCGCAACCGGCACCGGTGCAGACGCAAGCTCAGACGCCTGCGCAGACGATGATGCCGGCAGCCGCTCCGACCATGATGCAGAAACCTGCCGGCAAGTATGCCGACGGCTCCTTCACCGGCAGCCCCGCTGATGCCTACTACGGCACCGTGCAAGTGAAGGTCGTGGTGAAAAACGGCCAGCTCGCTGATGTACAATTCCTGCAGTATCCGAATACCCATTCGAATTCGGTGTACATCAATAGCCAGGCGATGCCGCTCCTCACCCAGGAAGCCATCCAGGCCCAGAGCGCGCAGATAGACGGCGTCTCGGGTGCGACCTTCACGAGCCAAGCATTCCAGCAATCGCTCGCTTCGGCGCTCGCGCTCGCGAAAAATTAATTCATGAAATTCATCGACGACTTCCTCAACAAGATCACGATGTATCGCCTCGTGCTCTACTACCTCATCACGCTCCTGGTCGCGGCGGCGTTCTTCGGCTTCTTCAACATCCTCCCGTACAGTCCGGCCGACCTCGCTTTCTCGACGCTGCTCATCCTCGCGACTTGCTGGGTCGTCAATATGGCGTTCGTGAAGGGATTCGGCGCATTGCCGAATATCGAATCGCTCTACATCACCGGCCTCATCCTCGCCCTCCTCATCACGCCGGTCGCGCCGACCGACTACGCCGGCGTCGGCTTCCTCATCTTCGCGTCGGCATGGGCGATGGCGTCGAAGTTCATTTTCGCGATCGGCAAGAAGCACATCTTCAACCCGGCCGCCTTCGGCGTCGCGCTCTCGGCGCTCGTCATCGGCCAGGCGGCGAGCTGGTGGGTCGGCGGCAACCTGCCGCTCCTCCCGTTCGTCTTCCTCGGCGGATTGCTCATCGTGCGCAAGATCCACCGGTTCGACCTGGTCATCGCCTTCCTCGCGACGGCACTCCTCACCATCGCACTCACGACGACGAGCATCGATTACACGACGCCCATCAAGCAGACTATCCTGCATTCATCGATATTCTTCCTCGGTTTCGTGATGCTCACCGAACCGCTCACGATGCCGCCGTCCCGCTGGCTCCGCGTCATCTACGGCGTCATCGTCGGCTTCCTGTTTGCGCCGAACGTGCATATCGGTTCGCTCTACTTCACGCCGGAACTCGCGCTCCTCATCGGCAACGTCTTCGTCTATATCGTAAGCCCGAAGGGCCGCTTCATGCTGACGTTACTCGAGAAGAAGGAGCTCGCCGACGGCACCTTCGAATTCAACTTCGCGCCGGATCGGCCGCTCGCCTTCCACCCCGGGCAATATATCGAGTGGACGCTCCCCCACCGTTTCTATGATGATCGGGGCAACCGGCGCTTCTTCACTATCGCCTCCGCGCCGACGGAAGACACGGTGCGTCTCGGCGTGAAATTCTATAAGCCCGCCAGCAGCTTCAAGCGAGCGCTCTGGGCGATGAAAGAACGCGACCAGATTTCCGCCTCGCACGTCGCGGGCGACTTCACGCTACCGAAAGACCCGAAGAAGAAGCTCGCTTTCATCGCGGGCGGTATCGGCGTCACGCCGTTCCGCAGCATGGTGCAGCATCTGGTCGATACGAAGGATCCGCGCTCCGTCGTGCTCCTCTACTCGAACAAGCTCGCTTCGGAAATCGCCTACAGGGACGTCTTCGACAAGGCGGCGCAGGTCATCGGCATGAAGACCGTTTACGCGCTCACGAACGAACCGGCCCCGGTGCCGGGCACGTACCGCGGCCCGATCAGCGGCGAGATGATAGCGAAAGAGATCCCCGACTACAAAGACCGCACCTTCTACATCAGCGGCCCGCACGGCATGGTGGAAGCATTCACGACGGCGTTGCAGGATATGGGCGTCTCCCGCCTTCACATAAAGACGGATTATTTCCCGGGATTCGC
>JAKAJB010000030.1 GCA_021813965.1 bacterium
GATGCGGCACCGGGGAAGAATCCGCTTTTGGCGAGGGGGAGGATGCGCAAATCGACGCGTCCGATGATGTCTTTGCGCGGGAGGGTGCCCCAGACGCGGCTGTCGGAGCTGTTGGGGCGATTGTCGCCCATGACGAAGTATTCGCCGGCACCGAGCGTGACTTTCTTCGTGTAGGTCGCGTCCTCGTCCACGATGTACGGCTCGTTGAGCGTGATATTCGTGCCGCTCGCGGTCGTGATGGTCACGTTGCCGCGGATGATGGAGACGGTCTCGCCGGGCAGGCCGATGATGCGCTTGATGTAGAAGACGGACGGATTCAGCGGATAACGGAAGACGATGACGTCCCCGCGCGCGGGCGCCTGCACATCGTAAATAGCTTCGTCGACGATGAGGTAATCGAGATTCTCGAACGTCGGATGCATGGATTCCCCATCCACGACGAACGGCGAGATGACGAAGACGCGGATCGGGATGACCACGACCACGATGAGGAATGCGAGAGTGAAAAGATCCTTCAGAAGACCCTTTCCGGTGTCAGTCATGCGAGCATTGTACGCGTGCTCAAAAATGCACGCAAGTTTTTGATGGGTGCCGAGCAGCCCGTGTGCGACGAACAGGTCCGGGAATCGTCCCGGCCGACGATTCCCTACGCTTCGCGGTTCGCGTTTTGGCATCGCGGACGCGGACGCTCGCGGCACAGGATGCCAAAACACCGTGCGCGAACGGCTGCGCTATACCTGTTCGCCGCACACGGGCTGCTTGAGGAGCCGTGGTAGTATCTTTCGCATGGCACTCGTCATCGTCGGGCTCGGGAATCCGGGCAAGGAGTATGAGAAGACTCGGCACAACGCGGGCAGGAGCGCGGTGGAGCTTATTGCGAAGCAGGGGGGCGCGGGTGATTTTGTTTTCAATAAGACAAGCAACGCCCTCGTCGCCAAAGGCGAGGTCGGCAGGGAGAACGCGACGCTCGTTCTGCCCGAGACGATGATGAACCTCTCGGGGAAGGCGGTTGCGGCATACGTGAAGAGCGTGAAGGCGGCGAAAAATCTCCTCGTCATCCATGACGACCTCGATCTGCCGCTCGGCACGGTCAAGATGGTCTTCGGGCGCGGCTCGGGAGGGCACAAGGGCGTCGAGAGCATCATGCGCGCCGTGAAGACGAAAGACTTCGCGCGCATCCGCATCGGAATTTCAGCGGCGGGGAAGAAGAATCAGGCGAAGAAAGTGCACGGCGAGGAGAAAGTCATCAAGATGGTCATCGGTAAGTGGAAGCCGGCCGAAGAAGTCGTGGTGAAAAAGGTTTTGAAGAAAGTCGCCGAAGCCGCGCGCCTCTTCGCCGCCGAGGGTATCGAAGCGGCGACCATGTTC
The DNA here is from genome assembly GCA_021813965.1 of bacterium. Classification (GTDB taxonomy): domain Bacteria; phylum Patescibacteriota; class Minisyncoccia; order Phycocordibacterales; family Phycocordibacteraceae; genus C7867-001. The sequence goes on from JAKAJB010000030.1 coordinate 1,369, forward strand.
GCGAATACGCGCTAACCAACTAACACATCATGTCCGAAGGATTCCCGAAATCGCCGACACCGATTGAAAAAGAACCGACAAGAAAAGAAAAGATAATCGCTCTGACCATAGAGCTGCGCGGAAGTCATGAGACCTTCGCGTTTCCGGGCATTGACCCCGAAGCGTATTCGAAAATGAAAGCCACTGATGAGGAGTATCCGGGCTATACGACCTCGACAGATGAACTAATAGAGAGATTCAAGAATGAAGGGGCAAAAGTAGTTCTCGGGAAGAATCCGGAGAGCGGCAATGTTTTCGTCGTGCCGGCACAGAGCAGCGATATCGAAATGCATAGTATTTCTCCTCAGCAATTACAGCTTACCGAAGAGATGGACGAGAGGCTCAAAGAATTGATTTTGCTCGTCAGGGGTTAAACAAGAAACAACATGCGGCGCCTTTGGCGCCGCATGTTGTTTGAGTAAGGTTCGACCTTACTCAGCTATTTCTTCTTGCCCGCGTACGTGAGCGTCATGCGCTGCTCCTTCGGTTCGAAGAGCGAGATGGTGAACGGATACGTCTTGCCGAGCTCAAGCGCCTCGCGCAGTGCCTGAGGCGACTCGAATTCGCTCACGTGCACCAGGCCCGCGACGCCTTCCTCGATCGAGGCGAGCGCACCGTGCTTGTTGTACTTGATGACGACGCCCGGTACCTCCATGCCTTTCTTGTAGCGATCGGCGGCGGTGTGCCACGGGTTCTCTTTGAGCGCCTTGATCGAGAGCGACACCTTGCCGTCCTTGATCTCGATGACCTTCACGCGGACCTTGTCGCCCACGTTGAAGAGCGTGTGCGGATCCTCGACGAGGCCCCAGTCGAGCTCGCTGATGTGCACGAGGCCTTCGAGACCCTGCTCGAGCTTCACGAAGACGCCGAAGTCGACGATGCCCGTGACTTCGCCCTCGACCGCGTCGCCGACCTGGTACTTGTCGATAAGCGAGGCCTTCTCTTCGGTCTCATTGCCCATGCGCTCCGAGAAGATGAGCTTGCCCTCCTTCGCGTCGGCCGTGATGATGCGCACCGAGAGCGGCTTGCCGATGAGCTGCATGAGCTCGCCGAGGATTTTGTCCTTATCGCCCTCCGGCACGCGCGGATAATGCTCGCCCGTGAGCTGGCTGGCCGGGAGGAAGCCCTGGATGCCCTGCCACGAGAGGATGAGGCCGCCCTTGTTCGCTTCCTCGACGACGAGGGAATACGGCGTCTGCGCGAGGATAGCCGTCTCAGCTTCGCCCCAGATGGCCGCCTGGCGCGCTTCCTTGAGCGAGAGCTCGATGTAGCCGTCGCGACCGGCAGGGTCGACGACTTTCGCGCTGATGGTGTCGCCCGGGTTCGCCTTGCGGAGGACGTCGGCGGCATTGAGGTACTCGCGGCCGTAGATGAGGCCGGTGCCGAACGGCGGCAGGTCGATGTAGACGCGGCCGCGGGAGATCGCGATGATCGTACCCTCGACGAGGTCGCCGGACTTCGGCGGCGTCGGGATAGCATCGATAAGACCGGCCATCGGGTGGTCGGCAGCGAGGTGGATAGTCGGCAGCGGGGCTGCCTTCACTTTCGTCTCTTCAGACATATATATAAGCGGCGCGGATTTTCGAGAAGGGTACTGGCACCTTGCGGCTGTCAGGGTTAACGCCTCTCTACTTCTCCCTAAACGCCTCGCAGAGCGGGGCGTCGGGCGAACGTCCTCGGGGACGTTTTAGCCGGCACGCGATGGGGAGACTATAGCAAAAAGCGCCGAAAAATGCTAGTATAAAAAACACTATGGTCATCACTCACCACGGCGGGCAGTGCTTCAAAGTGACGCTCGGCGACCTCACTATCGTCTTCGATCCCATCTCGAAAAACGGCACGCTCCCGGCGGTCCGCTTCGGCGCTGACATCGCTCTCGTCTCGCGCAACCACCCCGACATGAACGGCGTTGAGGAGGTGACGTATGGCGACAAAGAGCCTTTCGCTATCACCGGTCCGGGCGAATATGAGCGCCAGGGCGTCGTCATCCAGGGGTTTTTGAGCAAGTCAAAGTACGGGCTCGATAAGGGGCAGGCTAAAACCAGCAAAGCTGGTTCGCCCGACGCTGAGGCGTCTAGGGAGGAGGCGGTGAACACCATCTACGCGGTCGACCTCGAAGACATGACGCTCGTCCACTTGGGCGCGCTCGCCGATGAGGAACTCTCCAAGGAGGCGCGCGAGAGCATCGACGAGATCGACGTCCTCTTCGTGCCGGTCGGCGCAGGTGGCGTGCTCACACCCTCGAAAGCGCACGAGCTCGCCGTCTCGCTCGAGCCGAAGATCATCATCCCGATGCACTGGAACGGCATGGGCGAGCCGAAGTCGCTCGAGACGTTCCTCAAAGACGCCGGCAGCGCGAGCGAGACCGTCGACAAGCTCACGCTCAAGAAGAAGGACCTCGCGGGCTCGGATGGGAGTATACTGGTGATAACGCCGTAACTCATATGAAGAACATTTTTGACCACATCGAACGGATAAAAGGGAAGCCGCATCACGTCCGGAAGCAGATCGCCTTCGGCACGGCGACGGCGGTTTCCGCATTCATCGCTCTCGTGTGGCTCGTCGGCAGCGTCGCGACAGGGGCTTTTGCCATCCAGGAGACGTCGTTCGCTGTGAACACCGCGCAGGCGAACACGGTCGCGACTACGAGCGCCTCGGGCGATCAGGGGCTCGCCGGCGCGGCTGCGGCGGTGCAGGACGCGAATGCTCCGGCGCACATCGAGATCGTCGACACGAACCCGACCGCGCCGGCGAAATCGACGCCGACCCAGACGATACTGCCGTTTTAGTATTTCGATAGCATCATCATGGCACGCGGCAAAGAAGACGCAGAGAAAGAGGTGATACCGGTGGCGGCGAACGTCATCGAGCAGCCGATCGTCTCGGAGATGCGGCAGTCGTATATCGACTACGCGATGACCGTCATCACGGGCCGCGCGCTTCCGGACGTGCGCGACGGCTTGAAGCCGGTGCACCGTCGCATTCTCTTCGCCATGAAAGACATGGGGCTCGTGCCGGGCGCGAAGTTCCGCAAGAGCGCGACCGTGGTCGGCGAGGTGCTCGGTAAGTATCACCCGCACGGCGATATCGCCGTCTACGACTCGATGGCGAAGATGGCACAGACCTTCTCGCACCGTTACCCGCTCGTGCTCGGGCAGGGCAACTTCGGCTCCATCGACGGCGATTCTCCGGCGGCCATGCGTTACACCGAAGCGAAGATGTCGCGCATCGCCGATGCGCTTCTCTCCGATATCGATAAGGAGACGGTCGCCTGGAACCCGAACTATGACGCCACGCGCGAGGAGCCGAATGTGCTCCCGGCCGCGCTCCCAAACCTGCTCCTCAACGGCACGCTCGGCATCGCCGTCGGTATGGCGACCAACATCCCGCCGCACAACCTCCGCGAGGTCGTGGCGGCGACGGTCCACCTCATCGAGAATCCAGACGCGACGACCGAGGACCTCCTCCAGTTCGTGAAAGGTCCCGATTTCCCGATGGGCGGCGTCGCGTTCAATCAGGCCGACATCAAGCACGCTTACAGCACCGGCAAGGGGCCGGTCGTGGTACGCGGCGAAGCGGAGATCATCGAGGACAAGAAGGATACGCAGATCATCATCACCTCGATTCCGTACCGTGTGAACAAGGCCGAGCTCATCACGCGCATCGCCGAACTCGTGCAGGACAAGAAACTGGAGGGCATCCGCGACCTGCGCGACGAATCCGCCGGCGACGAGCGCGGCATGCCGGACGTGCGCATCGTCGTCGAGCTGAAGGGCACTGCGCACCCGCAAGCCGTCTTGAACGCGCTCTACAAGCACACCGAGCTCGAGAGCACGTTCCACTACAACATGCTCGCCCTCGTGGACGGCGTGCCGGAGATGCTCTCGCTCCAGGGCATGCTGAGCAATTTCGTCGGGCACCGCCAGGAAGTGGTGAAGCGCCGCACCGAGTACGACCTGCGCCAGGCCGAGGCGCGCGAGCACATCCTGTTCGGCCTCGTGAAGGCGCTCGACCACATCGATGAAGTCATCGCCATCATCAAGAAGGCGGCGGACATCCCCGCTGCGAGCGCCGCTCTCCAGAAGAAATTCGGCTTTTCCGTACTCCAGGCGACGGCCATCCTTGAGATGCGCCTGTCCAAGCTTGCCGGCCTCGAGCGCAAGAAGCTCGAAGACGAGCTCGCCGAAGTCCAGGCGCTCATCAAGAAATTGAAAGACATCCTCTCCTCGCCGAAGAAGATCCTCGCCGTGGTGAAGAAAGAGCTCGAGGAGCTCGCTGAGAAGTACGGCGACGACCGCCGCACCAGGATCGTCCGCGGCGGCGTGCAGAACATTTCCGTAGAAGATCTCGTGCCGGACGAAGACTCGATGCTGCTCCTCACGCAGGGCGGGTATGTGAAGCGCACGAACCCCGACGAGTACAAGAGCCAGAAGCGCGGCGGCGTGGGCGTCGTCGACATCGCCACCAAAGAGGAAGACATTGTGACGCACTTCCTCGTGACTTCGGCGCACAGCGACCTCCTCTTCTTCACCGATTTCGGCAAGGCGTACCAGATCAAGATGTACGAGCTGCCGGAGGGCCGCCGTGCGACCAAGGGCAAGAGCATCATGAACTTCCTCTCGCTCGCGGCCGATGAGAAGGTGACGTCCATCCTGCCGGTACCCAAGGGCGCAGCGCTTGATGCCTCAAGCGTGGCCTTTGTGACGGAAGAGGGCGTCGTGAAGCGTGTGGCGGCAAAAGCGTTTGCGGACGTGCGCCGTTCGGGCATCATCGCGATCAATCTCAAGAAGGGCGACAAGCTCGTCTCGGCGAACCTTGCAGCCCTTGGCGACACCGTTTCCATCGTGACCGCCAAGGGCCAGAGCATCCGCTTCGACGTCGAGGATGCGCGCGAAATGGGTCGCACCGCAGGCGGCGTGAAGGGCATGAGCGTGAAGAAGGGCGACCGCGTCGTCTCGGCCGAGGTAATCCCGGCGCTCGAAGCGAAAGAAGCCTCGCTCCTGGTCATCATGAGCAAGGGTTACGGCAAGCGCACCAAGATGTCTGAATACAAAGTCCAGGGCCGCGGCGGCTCTGGCATCAAGACTGCGGACGTCACCTCGAAGACCGGCGAGATTATCGGCGCGAAAGTCGTCACCGGCGCGCTCGATGACGAAGAGATCGTCGTCGTCAGTAAAAAGGGGCAGGTGATCCGCACCTCGGTCGCCTCCATCAGCCAACTCTCCCGCGCGACCCAGGGCGTCCGCATCATGAAGATGCGGGAAGGCGACAGCATCGCCTCCATGGCCGCCTTGTAGGCGAGCGCACCAAAAGTCCCATCTGCTGCGTTGCTCGCTCCGGTGCTCATTCACCGTACGTTAGTACGGCTCATTTCACTCCTCACTCGCGCCTTGCATCTGGGAGCTTTTTGAGGCGCTCGCGAGTTGTCCACCGCTAGGTGTTCGCAATGACAAGTTATGATGGTAGGGTAGAGATGCAGAAACAGATGCGTAGC
>JAKAJB010000031.1 GCA_021813965.1 bacterium
AGAGGTCCTCTGCCTGCGCGATCTCCTCCTGCGTCTTCCCCTCGATGAATTGCAGGCGCAGGAGCCGCGCCGCGGTCTCGGGGAGCCGCGAGAGCGCCGCGATGACTTCGTCCCGTATCGAGAGATCTTCCAGGAATTCCGCGCGGTCATCGGGCAATGACTCGTAGTGCTCGGGCTCGAGTTCGGCGACCTTCCCCCACTCCTTCTTCCGCGCGGCGTACTTGGTGTAGGCGACGCGGTTGAGGATGGTGTACATCCAGGAAGAGAAGCTTGCGCCCTCCTGTGCGCGGTACTTGTCGGCATAGAGGTACATCTTGGTGAACGCATCCTGCACGGCCTCCTCGGCGTCTTCGGGGCTCCGGAGGATCGCACGAGCGCGCCGCAGGAGCGCAGCCTCGTAGCGGCGGACGAGGACAGCGAAGAGCTCAGGCTCCTTCCGGGAGCGCGAAAGCACCTCCGCATCCGTGAGGGCGCCCAGATCTTCGGCTGAACTTGAAAAAGCCATTATGTCTGCTAGCATACATGAATCCGCCCCGAGCGGTACTTTTTATAACGAGCTTTATCCGACCTTAGTTTCAGGAATATGGCAGTACTCAGTTACAACGAAATCCTCCCGAAGACCATCATCGACTACAACGACGCGCCTTACGAGGTGCTCTCAGCGCACATCTTCCGCATGCAGAAGAGGAAGCCGGTGAATCAGACCAAGCTCCGGAACCTCGTCACCGGCCAGGTGCTCGAGATCTCCTTCCACTCGAGCGAGACCGTGCAGGAAGCCGAGACCGAACGCATGGACGCGGTCTACCTCTTCAGCAATCCGAAAGAGAGCTGGTTCGCCGAGGAAGGCAATCCGAAGAACCGCTTCTCCTTCCCTGCTGACGCCGTGCATGACCAGGTGCAGTGGCTCGCGCCGAACACGGTCGTCGAAGTGCTCACCTACGAAGAGAAGCCGATGACTATCAAGATCCCGGTGAAAGTCGACCTCAAGGTGACGGAAGCTCCGCCGGCCGTCAAAGGCAATACGGTCTCCGGCGGCACGAAGCTCGCGACCCTCTCCACCGGCGCGAAGGTGAACGTCCCGCTCTTCATCAACGAGGGCGACATCGTCCGCATCAACACCGACTCGGGCGAATACACCGAACGCGTCACGAAGTCGTAAGAAAGAAAAAGACGAAGCCCCGCATGACACGGGGCTTTCTTCAAAATGGGACTCTGCGAGGAGGCTTCTTCGCCGCATGCACGCGCGGCATGAGCGCCGAGCGCCGGTGCTTGGCCCTCTTCTTGACCGACTGTTTCCAGAGGTCAAAACGCTCGGGCGCGCTGTCACCCTCCTTCTTAAAGACTTCGAGCTTCAGGCTGAACTCACGGATAGCGGCGATCGCCCTCCTCACGTCTGCCCATCCATTCGGGCATTCGTAGAGGTTGCGTGGCTTGCCGTCGGCGCATATCCCCGTCCACGCATTCTCCATGTTGCTCTCGCCGATGATCTGAACCAGATACGCATTGGTCTTCGGTTCGTCGTCCGCCGAATTGAGATACCAGGTGCAAAAAGCCATGGCACACCTCCTCCTGAGTGAAAGAACTCGCGCACTATACCATACCGGATGCGAAACCGCCCAGGAGGACGGTTTCGCATCCATCAACCCCGGCGTATTACGCGGCGATGTACGGGAGGAGCGCCATGAAGCGTGTGCCGCCCTCGCGATGCTTTTAAAGCAAAAACCATCCCTACGAGCAGATTTCTTTCGGTCGAGAGCCGGAACTCACGGGGACGTGATTGTGAACGAGAGGTTATTACTTATACGTTGTCCGGAAGCGCCGCCGACGAAGATCTGGTACGTACCGCTGACGAGACCCGGGGGCACGATGAACTGCAGTGATGTCTGGGTGCGCTCGGTCGGCGTGATTATTTTGTCCGACGTGCCAAGGAAGAAATTCGCTCCCAGCTCAACGTACGAATCACTGAAGAAATTCGAACCGGAAATAGTGACGGTATCGCCTGCTTTCGCGGCAGCAGGATTGATGGCGTCGATGTGTTCCGTGCGAGGGTCCGTGACTTTAAGAAATGCCAGAGAGGTCGGCAAGTACTTCCCATGGTCGTATACCCACAAAGCATACAGTCCGGTGCTTATTGCTCTATCAGGGAATACAAACGTGAGCGATGTCCCGTCGGGAGAGACGCTTGTGGGACTAGTATAGAAGAGTTGCGTTCCTTCACGCATCACCACCATATTCGTCGGACTAAAGTTCGACCCAAAGAGAGTAAGCGTCGTATTTGTCCCGACGATAACCTCGGATGGCGTGGTAGAGGCGATATGCGGCAGTAATGCATCGGGGACCGCAGGTGTAGTCGGCTCTCCCGGAAGAGATGGTGGGAACGCCGGCGTTGTCGTCGTTGCAACGACAGGCTGGCTCGTGGTCGCGACAATAGTCTGGCTCGTGGTCGCGATCGAATCAGTGCTCGTCGCAACCGGCACCACGAGCGCGCCTCCTGCAGGAGCCGGGACGCTCGAAGCGGGTCTTTGCAGGGATACATATACGACTGCTCCTCCGAGCAGGAGAGCAAATACGATAATGAGAAGCGCGACGGCGAAACCCCTATGGGAGCGGATCATGAACATGTACGAACCAGTATACCCCACGCACACAAAAGAGCCGCTCGTCCCGAAGAACGAGCGGCTCTTTTCATCTTTACGACAACTCTATGCGGCGATGTACGGGAGGAGCGCCATGAAGCGTGCGCGCTTGATCGCCTGGGTGATCTCGCGCTGCTTCCCTGAGGGGATGCCGGTGCGCTTCTTCGCGAGGATCTTCGCGTGCGGGTTGGTGAATTGCTTCAGGTACGCGACGTCCTTGTAGTCGATGAATTTCTTGAGCTCTATCTCTTCGCGTTCAGATTGGTGTGCCATGGTGAAATGTTTGAATATGTAAAAGTTTAAAATGGGATGTCTTCCGGATTGATCTCTTCGTCGGGGTACTTGATCTCGCCCTCCTCGCTCGGAGCCGGCTGCTCGTCGTGCGACGCGCCCGCGGCATACCCTGTGCCGGCAGCCTTGCCGCCGTCAGCGCCGAACTGGAAGGTATCGACGATGATCTCGGTGCGGTAGTTCTTCTTGCCGGTCTCCTTGTCGTCCCAGGCACGCGTCTGGAGGCGGCCCTCGACGTAGATCGGGCGGCCCTTCTTGCAGTACTGCGCGATGACCTCCGCGGTGCGGCCGAAAGCGACGACGTTGTGGAACTCGGTCGTCTCCTGCTTCTGGCCGTTCTTATCCTTGAAGGTACGGTTCGTCGCCATGCCGAAGTTCGCGACCTGACTGCCGGACGGAAGCGCCTTCAATTCAGGGTCGCGGGTGAGGTTGCCGTAGAGAAGGACTTTGTTGAGGTACATGATCGTATTATACCGCAGCGCTCTCGAGGGCAGCATCGAGCTCGGTGTTCAAGACATCATCGGCTGAAACCTCCTGCTCCGGGACTTTCGCCATGAGCTCATGCACCTCGAGCGCGTGACGAGCGATGTCCTTGGTCGTGATGAGATCGATGAAGCGGATGATGGACTTGTTCGCATTCGCGGCGGCGATGATCTCGGAGTGCTTGATGGCATCCGTCTCATAGACGATCCAGGCGAAGTATGCGGAGTTGAAATCGCGGCGGCCGGCGACCTCCTGGCGGGAGATGGTGTAGGCGAGCTGGATCTTCTCCGGTTCGACCTCGGCGACGATAGCGCCTGCGCCTGCGATATGCTCGCGGATCGCCTGGTACGCCTTTTTCACCTCTTCAGTCGGCAACTCGGGGTCGAGATGGAACCCGAGCTCATAGATACGCGGCTCCGAACCCGTGTCTTCGGTTTCGGTCGCGAGCACGTCTTCGTCCTGATTCTTAGCCATAATTCCCGCATGGTAGCACGGAGCCAGGACGCCCGCAACCAGGGAGGCCTTAGATGCCGAAGAGCCGCTTAGTGTTCGCGAGGAGCGCTCGACGGACGGTCTCGGGATCCTCGCCGCGGATGTCAGCTATCTTCGCAGCGACGTCTATGACCGCGAGCGGGTCGTTGCGCTTGCCGCGGCGAGCGAGCGGCGCGACGTACGGCGAGTCGGTCTCGGCGAGGATGCTCGCGAGCGGTACCGCGCGGATGACTTCGTCATAATCGCGCGCGAACGTGATGACGGCCGTGAAGGAGACGGTGAAGCCGAGCGCGATGAATGCCGCCGCCTCATCGGGACCGCCCACGAAGAAATGCGCGTCCCCCCGCAGGTCCGGATACGCGCCCTTCGCTTCCGTGAGGAGCTCAAGCACGTCGTGGTAGGCATCCATCGTCCCCTTGCTCGGGCGAGCATGGATGATGAGCGGCAGCTCTTGCTCGGCGGCGAGGATGATCTGCCGGCTGAACGCCTCCTTCTGCCGAGCCTTCTCGCTCTCATCAACGACCGCCGGCCTGAAGAAATCGAGCCCGCACTCTCCTATCGCGACGACTTTCGGGTGTTTCGCAAGCGCGAGCAGGTCATCGGTATCAAAACGCTCGCTCGTATCGGTCGGATGCACGCCGACCGAGGCATAGAGATGCTCGTGCTGCTCGGCGAGCTCGACCGCCTTCTTGGACAATTCGAGGTCGCAACCGACGACGACTCCTGCGACACCCTGTGCCTGCATCTGCTCGATGATCTCCTCCCGATCGTCGTCATATTGCTCGAACTGCAGGTGGCAGTGTGCATCGATGTAGCGGAGCTCCATGACCTATAGCCGCGGGAAGAGATTCTCGGGCTTCTTGTTCTCGAGCACGGCTTTCTTGATCACCTCGCTCGTCTCCGGCATGAATGGGGTAAGGAGTATGGCGATAATGTAAAGATCATACGCAAGATCGGCAATCATCGTCTGTCCCTTCCCCACATCCTCTTTTATTACAGCAAAAGGCTTTTCGGTAGTGATGCGTTCGTCCGCCTCAGCAATCTTTGCCCAGATAAAATCCATAGCCCGATTAAATTCGAACGCATCGAGTGCGGCAGTATACACAGCCGGCAATGATTCGTCCGGTGCCTCAAGCGGTCCGGCAAGATGCGTCTCCGCCAGTTTCATCACGCGCGCGACGAGATTGCCGAGGCCGTTTACGAGGTGCGCAGTGTAGTGCTCGTGGATGGCTTCAAGCGTGAGATCGGAATCCTCGGACGGACTCACATGGCGCAGGAGAAGATACCGCGTCGCATCGGTGCCGTACTTCTCTACAAGGTCGAGCGGATTGATGACGTTGCCGAGCGACTTGCTCATCTTCTGCCCGCCGGAGGTGATGAAGCCGTGATAGAAAACGGTGTCGGTATTTTTGATATCCGCGGACATAAGCATCGCTTGCCACATGAGCGACTGAAAACGCACTTGATCCTTCCCCGCCACTTGGAGCGTCTGCCCTTCTTCCCAGAACTTCTTGAAGCGGCCGTCCTCATCCGTCGGCCAATCGAGCGTGGAGATGTAGTCGGTCAAGGCGTCGAACCATACGTACATCACCTGCGAGTCGTCGCCCGGGACCGGGATGCCCCATGAGAGGCGCGCGGATTCGCGCGAGATGCTGAAATCCTCGAGGCCGCCTTTCACGAAATTCATCGCTTCGGCACGACGCCACTCCGGGATGATCACCCCCGGCTGCTCAAGGTAGGCCATAAGTTTCTCCCGGTAGTTTGAAAACTTGAAGAAGTAATTCTCCTCGGAGACTTCTTTGAGGTCGGCATTCGGATGAAGCGGGCACCTCCCATCGACGCATTCTTTCTCCATCTTGAACGACTCGCACCCGACGCAGTAGAGGCCGGTGTAGGTTTTCTTATAGATATCACCCTTCGCCGCACACCGGCGCCACATCTCCTGCGCCGCTTTGATGTGCTTCGAGTCGGTCGTACGGATGAATGCGTCGTTCGAGAGGTCGAGTGCTTCTTTCAATTTCTTGAACTCGCCGGCGTAATGATCGACATAGGCTTGGGGTTCCTGTCCGGCCTTCTCGGCCGCTTCGAATATCTTCTGTCCGTGTTCGTCGGTGCCGGTGGAGAAGAAAACCTCGTCGCCCTCTGCGCGCCACGCGCGCGCAAGCGCGTCAGCTTGCACGATCTCGAGCGCGAAGCCGATGTGCGGATCGGCGTTCACATACGGCAGCGTGGTGGTGATATATCGGTTCATACCTTGATAAGCATATGCGGAAAAGCCTTCAGATGCGAGGCGCGGGCAGTCGATTTTCGGAGACGTACTCTTCTGGCGTACGGCGGAGAAAATCGGCGGGGCCCGCAACGACGCAGATGAGGCTTTTACGCATGTGCACGGCGCTTGCGCTTGTCGAAATCGGTAATAAGCTCGAGCAGGACAGCCGCAAACGGCACCGAGAGCAGGACGCCGAGGAAGCCGGCGAGCGTGTAGCCTGCGATGAGGGCGACGATGACCAGGAGCGGCGGGATGCCGACGATCTTCTTCACGATGAGCGGATAGATGAGATTCGATTCGAACTGGTTCACGACGATATAAAGGCCGGCGACGATCGCGCCGAGCGCGATGCCGCCGGTCGAGTAGGCGATGACGACAGCGATCGAACCGGCGATGAGCGAGCCGAAGATCGGAATGATCTCCGCAAGCGCCGTGAAGACTGAGAGCAGGAGCGCGTACGGGATGCCGATGATGAGGAGACCCAGGTATACGAGGATAGCGACGATGACCGAGAGGAGTATCTGCCCTTGCATCCAAAGCCCTATCTTCTTCTGCGCGCGCTTCCAGAGGTCGACCGAGTAGTCTTCGTACGCGAGCGGCAT
>JAKAJB010000032.1 GCA_021813965.1 bacterium
TCTCGCGCCCGATTCCGGAAGAGTCGGCGATCAGCGTGCCGTCTACGGTCCATGCGTATGACAGCGATGCCGGATCGAGAGTCTTTCCGGCGGCGTCTTTGAAATTCGCGACGGCTACCACTCGAGTATTGCCGCCGAGCGGGACGGACGGTTTCCCTGGGTAGAGCGCCGGCGCTGAGGAGAGCGGTTCTGCTACGAGCGAGACATCCTCGGGCTGCAATGTGACTGACTTGCTATACGTTGCGCCGGCTTGGGTTATCTTGGCGACAGCAGTGGTCGCCGAGCCGGTCTTCCCGAGTGGTACGGCTACCGGCTGGACTCCTCCTTGGTATAGGGTCTTCCCTCCGGACGATACTGTCAGGGTCGCGTTCGTGAGGTCGAGCATGGACGACAAGAACGAGAGCGTCGCCTGCCCTCCTGGAGAAAGATATCGAGGGCTTACGTTCACAGAGAACGGGTCCGTGTTCATGATGGCAGAATCGAGCGACTGGGCGCGCGCGGGCGCAGACGGCGCGAGCGCGAGCGAGATGAGCGCGAAGAGGACGATGCGGTTTCGCATGCTCCTAGTATATATCGTTTGCGGCAAGCTCGGCAGCGCGCGCCTGCATAATGTACGCGGCTTGCTCCTGTTGCGCACGGCGTTGCGCGGCGATCTCTCGCGCACGCTCTTTTTGCCACTTCAGTAACGCCGCGCGCTCTTTCTTTATCTGCGTCCAGTATGCCTTGAAAAGCGTAACAGAAAACGTCGGTACCACACCGACGAAAGGAATCTCGCCTATCAAGAAACCGCCAACGAACCAGATGGCATTGCTCGCGTTAGCTCGGAAAAGACCGGGATTCGTGACTATGATCCATAGCCCGAGCGCGATGAAGCCGAGTATTCCCACGGCTATTGCCATGATGACGCTGAACGCCTCGACTGCCTCAGCGCTCAGGCCTCCGGTGACTGTAGTCAGTCCGGCGATCGCGCCGACGACCCCGGCTGTACAAGCTGTCGCGGCGGTCTTCGCGCCGAGCAGCCCTGCCGTCCAGCTGGTCAGCACCCCGTTCACCTTTGCGGTGCAATATACGGTCGCGATAGCCGGGGCCAGGAACCAGAACATCTCGAAGAAAGCGCGAAGCAGGTCGAAAACGGCCGCGACCGCGATGACCGGCACCGCCCTCCCCCACGTCATGGCTTCAGGCGGTTTCTGACTATCTCCTTTCTGCGGCATGGCGGCCTTTCTCCTGCTTTATCGCGATGAGCTGTGACGGGTCTGAGGTGATTATCTGGTCTTCCGTGTAGGAAGCGACGATCTTGATGGCGACATGCTTCATGCCGGCGAAGAACAGCCCTTCGCCTACGCCAGCCTCGAGCAAGAGGTATTTTTCTTCGTCGGTCAGATTGAATGTCTGCTGGAGTGCGTTTATAGTCGTAGGCGATTGCTTCAGGAGGAGCTGGAGCGAGGAGTTAGTTAGGATGGGAAGCCCGTACGGGCTCTTGAGGAAGTCTTCGACGTCCTGCGTGATGGTGCAGACTCCGAGATAGTATTTCCTTCCGCGCTTGGCAAGCGAGTATAGGAACGAAGCGGTATCCTCGCTTTTCATCATCCACCAAGCCTCGTCTATTATGAGCAGGCGTTTCTTCAGGTCGTGGCGTACCTCGTTCCAGATGTAATGCGTGATGATGTACATCGCGATCGGCTTAAGCTCGTCTTCCATGTCGCGCACGGAGAAGACGGCGAACTGCTGCTTCAGGTTTATATTGGTCGGCTGGTTCATGAATCCTGCCCAAGTGCCGTGAGTGTATTTCGAAAGCCGTTCGATGAGCGAGTCGCTACCCTCCATGCCGGAGAGCACTTGCTCGAAGTCGGATAGGAGCGGCGGCTCAGCGCCGGTGAAGTCCACGTCGCCAGTGATGTCCTTCAGGGCGTACGTCTCGCTGATAGCATGGTCGACGATCGCGTCCTCTTCGGGCGATAGGCCGCCGAGCATGATGCGGAAGAGGCCGACGAGCGAGATGATGTTCGAGCGCAGGATGTCTTTCGGGTCTTCCCCTTCGCGCACGGGCGGCAGGTCGAACGGGTTGATATGGCTCTCGGACGAGAGCGAGATATTGAATGACCGTCCGCCGGTGGCGTCTGCCAGCTGTTCGTATTCGCGCTCAGGGTCTATCACGATGACGTCGGTGTCGAACATGAGCGAGCGGAGTATCTCTAGCTTCGTGGCATAGCTTTTCCCCGAGCCGGATTTTGCGAAGACGACAGAATTGTAGTTCTCGAGGGAGAAGCGGTCGAAGAGGATGAGCGATGAGTTGTGGCGGTTGATGCCATAGAGGATTCCGCGGTCGCTGGTGAGGTCGAACGAGACGAACGGGAATATCGACGAGAGCGGAGAGGAGTTCAGCTTCGAGTTGACGAGAAGCTCGTCGGTACCGAGCGGCAGGCACGACCGGAATCCCTGCTCCTGCTGGAAGAGGGCCGGTTTGGTGTATACGAGCTTGGCGTCCAGGATGCCTCGGATATCCCCTTCCGTCTTCGCGATCTCTTCTTTCGTGTCGCCGTAGAGTGCGAGATAGAGGCCGACGTTAAACAGCTTCTCCTGGGCTTGCTGCAGGCTGTCTCGCAGCTCCTCGAGGTCTTGATACGCAGTGTCGAGCATAGGGTCGCGCACGAGCCCTTTCGATTCCCGCTCGTTTATCTGGCTCTGCACCTCGGCGACCTTCTTCTGGAAATCGCGCAACGCCGACTCGGTGTCTACCGGGTGTATGAATATGGATGCGTCGAACACCTTGTCTAGGTCGATGACCGGAGAGAACCAGCTGTCGGACAGGAAGCGCGGATACGAGACGGTGTAGAACGTGCGGACGAACTTCTCGCCGAGCTCTATCTCGCGCGAGCCGATGTTGAGCGCGGTGGGGGCGATGGTGTCTACGAGGTCGAGCGAGCTCTGCTTGTATATGTCACGCGGGAGGACGGGAGTCATTTCCGGAGCTGCCTCCTTGTTCTTCTTGGTGAGAAAGTCGAGTAGCGCCATAATGAAATATTTAAATGCTTAAAAATTTAAATGAAATGCTCATTGGTCGAGGCGGATCGGGTTCTCAAGCTCGCCCGGGTTGAACGAACGGTACAAGAGCTCGATTATCTCTTCCGTCCCGAGCGGGACGGCGCGCACTCCAGTGCCGCCCAGGCCGGCGCTTACGAGCGAGAGCCGCTGCTCTAGCTGCGCGCTGTCTTCTTCGAATGACGAGGCGTCCGGCGTTTCGCGCGCTGTGGTGTCGTGCTTCAGGAAGCCGAGCGCCTTCGTCGCGTTCAGGCTCGGCGTGTAGGGCACGACTATGTAGAACGATTTGGTCATGATGTTCGTCTGGTCGGCGAACGTGCGGACGAACTCGATGTATTCGCGGAGCTGGATGCGCATTAGTTCGGATTTCTGGGTCGGCGCTTTTTCCTCGAGAAGCCCGATATACGGACGCAAGTCCATCTTGCGGGAATTGATGACTATCTGGATCGAGAAGTCTATGGTGTTGAGGAAGTTCTGAAACCCCTGGATGATCGCGTGCTGCTCATCTGCAGATTTGAGACCGAAGTTTATCGCGGAGCAGATGAGGATGCCGCGATAGCCTCCGTCTTTCATGACGATGATGCCGTTGCGGATCTCCTTGATCGGCACGAATTGCTGCGTCCTTCCGGCGTTTTCAGTGTTCATGGCGTCATTTCTCTCGGGAGGACAACGCCTCCTGGGACTTTATGTCGAGCGACCAGGCGAGCTCCGAGAGCTTTCCGCGCGTGAGCCGAGGCGCCCGCACTCCTGGCCCCGCCGCTGTGCCCGGTACTTCCGCCTTTGCTGCGGGCTTCCCTCCTGCAGCCGCCGGCCCCGCTTCTTTCCAGAGCATGAGCTTCTTGCCGGTGTAATAATTGAAGCCTGCCTCGACCATCTCGATGAACGGCTTGTTGTTTATCTTGTAGAACGCGAGCGCGGCGCCGAACCCGGCGACCGGCAGCGAGAGCAGGACGGCGAACACGAGAGGCAGATACGAGAAGAATACGACGCAGAGCCCGGCCGAACCCGCTAGGTAGATGAATTGCTTCAGGGTGAGCGGCCCGACTATCTTATCCTCGACTTCTATGAATTGCGGCACTTGGTATTCCATCGCTTTCCAGTATAGCAGCTGGACGCGAGTGTTTATATCCGCGTGCCGGTAATAAGTCCGAATATCCAGACGGTGAAATCGAAGAACGGCCCTACGAACAAGTATGAGAACACGAACAGGAAGAGCAGGAGCGAGAGGGCGCCGGTTGTCCGGATCCTGTGCTCGAACCGGTCCATTCCGGCTGAGAGGTGCCACGGGAGCGCGCTCCGGAGCGCAGTGAAGCCGTCGAGCGGCGGGAACGGGATAAGGTTGAAGAGGCCGAGGAACAGGTTGGTGAACGTGATCGCGACGGCGATCTCTATAGCGGTCTCGGGCAGCGATGCCGACCCGAAACGCACGATGAGACCGAACAGGACGGCCAGGAATAGGTTTGTCGCAGATCCTGCAAGCGCGACAAATGTCTCGCCCCACCGGCGGTTCTTCAGGTTGTACGGGTTGTATGGCACAGGCTTCGCCCACCCGAAAAGGATCGATGAGTTGGTGAATGTAAGCAGTGCGGGGATGACGATCGATCCGATGGGGTCGATGTGCGGGAGCGGGTTCAGGGTGAGGCGGCCTGAGAGGCGGGCGGTGGGGTCGCCGAGCGAGTCGGCGGCGTAGCCGTGCGCCACTTCATGCAGGATTATAGAGAATATGAGGATGATGAATGAGATGAGTGTGACCATAGTTGCTCGTTTTCTGGCATATGGTACCATACGGCGACTATGGCACGAACATGCGAAGTAACCGGTAAGAGCACGCAGATCGGCGGGCGGTATTCGAACCGCGTCCGCGCGACGCAGTTCAACCCGACAGGCAAGGTCCGCCGCAAGGCTAATATCCAGAAGCGCCGCATCTACATCCCAGAAACCGGCAAGACTGTCATCGTCGATGTTTCCATGAAGGCGCTCAAGACCATAAAGAAAAACGGCGCCTACGCCACGCTCAAGAAGGCGAAGCTTGTCTGACGCAATCGGCGCCCTGTCCCGCTCTCGCGACAAAAAACAACCGCTTATAGGAATCAGATTCCTAGAAGTTTTGGAGCAGTTCTTGTTTAATGAAAGGAGTGCGTGCTTGGCGGGGTTGAGGAGGAGATGGTGAAGGTGCCGGCGTGGTAGAGGAGGGTTGTGGAGCCGTGGGCGAGGATGGTGAGCGAGAGTTTGTCGAGGTTGAGCGGGGTGCCGTACGGAAAATCTGCGGTGCCGGCATGGAGGGTGGTGCCTACTTTGTAGCGAGTTTGGATATAGGTGAGGCCGCCGGCCTGGGCGGCTTTGTCGCTTGTGAGAATGACGGCTTCAATGCGGCGCTGCCAGGGCGGGAGTGTGGTGCCGAGTGCGCGGAGTACGCTCGCGTCTGAGCCAGTGTCGACGAGGATCGTCTGGCCGCTTGGGGTGCGGACGATTGCGACACTTCCCTTCCCCGCGGCCGCAATGGTGACGGTGAGCGCGGGCGTGGCGAAGACGGCTTGAAAGATGAAAACATTTGCGAGCGCGAGCGCAACAGCGATACTCGCTTGCCAGGTTAACGAGAGTCTCATCTGCATGTGATACATTTTTACATATGACCTACACGCCCAAAACGTTCGCACTTCCCGCTTCGCTCCAAGGGCTCTCAGAAAAGCAGATCAAGGCGCACCTCGGCCTCTACGAAGGATATGTGAAGCATGTGAACCTGGTTATGGAAACGCTCAAGGGTTGCTCCGCCTACAGTGACAAGGCGAGCGAGGGCGACAAACTGGCTGCCGCGGAGTTGCGTCGCCATTTTGCCTTTGAGTTCGACGGGATGCGGATGCACGAATACTACTTCGAGCAGTTTGAGCATGGCTCAGTGGCAATGAACGCAGGGAGCGCGCTCGCCGCTGTGGCGAGCACGAAGTATGGCAGCTACGAAAAACTGGTCGCGCACATACGCGATGTTGCCGCGAGCCGTGGCGTCGGCTGGGTGGTCGTGTGCGCCGACACGCGCGCGAACACCATGCACACAGTCTTTGCCGAAGAGCATCAGTTCGGGCAGCTTGCTGGCCTGCCGGTCATCCTCGCGCTAGACCTCTGGGAGCACGCGTTCATGGTCGACTACCTCCCTTCCGAAAAGAAGAACTACCTCGATGCATTCTTCGCCAACCTCAATTGGTCGGTCGTCGAGAAGCGCTTCGACGAGGCGATGAAAGCGAGTGCGGCGTAGGCGAGGGGGACGAGTAAGAATGGGAACGCGGGGATGGTGAATGCCGCGAACGGGAGACCTGCGGACGTCTTTGCGACATATATAAGGAATGCGTTTGCAAGATAGGCCGGGAGCGCGAGGATGATGCCGAGTAGCGGTAGCGTGTGGCCGAAGAGCATCCCGGCAAATCCTGCGAGCGCAGAGAGGCCCATTGTGAGCGGGACGAACGGCGAGACGATGATGTTTGCTGGAATCGCAACGAGCGAAATGTTGCCGGTGAAATAGAGAAGAAGTGGAAGGACGGCGATTTGCGCGGCGAGCGTGGTGGAAATAGCATCCTTCCACCACGCGCCCGCTTTACCCAGCAAGATCTCAATGAGTGGCGCGAGCCAGATGAGCCCGGCGGTGGCTACGACGGAGAGGTCGAAGCCGGGATCGAATACGAGAT
>JAKAJB010000033.1 GCA_021813965.1 bacterium
ATCACGCGAAGCGCTTGCGGAGTCGGTCGCACAGCTCGAATCATTCCCGAACATCGCGTTCGTTCTCGGCGAACATCGGCTCGAGGATTTCCGGGATCGGGATATGGTCTTGAAGGCGGCCGGCGTGCCGCTCGGCTCGCCGTATATCGCCGAGGCGAAGAAGCATGGGATCCCGGTCCGCATGAGCGCCGACCTCTTTGCGGAGCTTTCGGGCGTATCTGCGATCGGTGTCACCGGCACGCGCGGCAAGTCGACGGTGACGCACATGGTTTTTAACATCTTGCAATCGGCATATGAGCTTGGCCTAAACCTCTCCGCAGGAGAGGTCGGCCGAACAGGTTTTCCAAGAAAACCTGTTTTAGGCGGGAATGTGCGCGGCGTCTCGACGCTCGCGCTCCTCGATGCGGTCGTGCCGGAGAGCATCGCCGTACTCGAGCTGGATTCATGGCAGCTCCAGGGCTTTGGCGACGCGAGCATTTCCCCGCACATCGCGGTCTTCACCACGTTCTATCCGGATCACCAGAATTATTATAAAAAGCATCCCGAATCGTATCTCGCGGACAAAGCGAATATTTTCCTATACCAGACGCCGGAAGACACGCTCGTGCTCGGCAAGCAGTGCGCGCCGATCATCATCGAGACGTACGGCGAACGGATCGAATCGGCGGTGCAGATAGTCGACGAGTTGAAACTGCCCGACACGTGGCCGCTCAAGATACCGGGGATGCACAACCGCTATGATGCTGCGCTCGCACTCGCTGCCGCTCGTGCGCTCGGCGTCCCGGACGAGGCGAGCCGCACGGCGCTCCAGTCATTCACCGGCGTGCCGGGCCGCCTTGAGCTCATCCGCGAGGTGCAGGGCGTGAAGGTCTACAACGACACGACGGCGACCACGCCCGAGGCGACCTTGGCGGCGCTCAAAGCGCTCGACGCCGGCGCGAAAAATATCGTCCTCATCATGGGCGGCGCCGACAAGGATCTCGACATGAACGCGCTTCTCTACGAGATACCGAACTACGCCAAGCGCGTCATCCTGCTCGCCGGCACCGGCACGAATCGCGTCCTCGAATTCCTCCCGGGAGCCTCGGTGTTCGATGACCTCGGCAAAGCGGTCGAAGAAGCGTTCCACGCGGCCGAATCGGGCGACAGCATCCTTTTCTCACCGGCTTTCGCGTCCTTCGGCATGTTCAAGAACGAGTACGACCGCGGCGATCAGTTCAACGCTCTCGTGCAATCGCGTACCAAATGATAGGTATTTTTGATTCGGGTTCGGGAGGGCTGACGGTGCTCCGGGAGATACGCGAGCAGATGCCGTCGGCAGACATTCTCTATTTCGGTGATATCAAAAATGCGCCGTACGGCTCGAAGAGCAATGCGGAACTTGGAGCGCTCACCGTGCAGGCCATCGAGCTTCTGCAGAAGCGCGGCGCGACGAGCATCGTCTCTGCGTGCAATAGCGTCTCGGCGTCGCTCGCAGTGTCGCTTTTCGACGCACTCTCGCTCGCGCCGGACTCTCTCATCGAGATGGTCGGACCGACGGTGAGTTCGTTCAAGGATTCTTCCGCACGACTCCTACTCGCTGCGACGCCGGCCACTATCGGTTCGGAGATATATCAGAACGCCTTCCGCATGATCGGGAAGGACGTCGGGACGCTCGCCATCCCCGATCTCGCGTCGGCCATCGAGTTCGGGAGCTCGGAAGAAGAGGTCGAGCGTATCATTCGCGAAGCTTTTGCGTGCGTGCGTGCAGGAGACTTCGACGCGGTCGTCCTCGCCTGCACGCATTACCCGCTCGTCACGCACCTCTTCGAGCGCGTGCTTGGTCCGGTACCGCTCTACGATCCGGCACTCGCAGTCGGGGAGCGCGTGAAGCGTCAGTTGTGGCCGCGTGAGGTCGGCGAGGGCGCGGTCCGTTTCATCATCAGCAGGGATTCGCAGCCGTTCCGCGATCGGGTCGCGGCCCTTTTGCCGGAAGGCGGGTTCTCGATCGAAGTGCTAAGCGCATGATGCGCTTCCTCCCTGCGCTCGCCTCGGACAAATGCATGAGGACATGCTTTGTCACTCGGCTCGCTTGGTAGTAAGCAGAGCTTCCTCCCGGCGCTTGCCTCGGACAAATGCATGAGGACATGCTTTGTCACTCGGCTCGCTTGGTAGTAGATTAGACCTATGGACTACGCGGGCAAGAAGATACATTTCATCGGGATAGGCGGCATCGGAATGAGCGCGCTCGCGCAGCTGCTCGCGCATGACGGCATGCTCGTGACGGGTTCTGACCGCGCTGCCGCTCCCACCACAGTGCTTCTTGAAATGAAGGGCATCAGAGTCATTGTCGGGCAGAAAGCGGAAAACGTGCCGGCGGATGCGGATCTGGTTGTGTATAGCGACGCGGTGCCTGCAGATAATCCGGAGCGCGAACACGCCCGCAAGCTCGGCATCCTGGAGCTCTCATACTTCGAAATGCTCGGCAAGGTGTCGGCAGGGAAGCGGACGGTGGCGGTCGCCGGGACACACGGTAAGACCACGACCACCGGCATGCTCGGGAAGATCCTCATCGATGCGGAAGCTTCGCCGACGGTCGTGGTTGGCAGCATCGTGAAGGATCTCGGCCTAAACCACGCCGAAGGCGTGGTCGGCCGAACCGACGACCCTAAGTCGTCGGTTTTAGGCAGCAATTACGCGCCGGGCACATCCGACCTCTTCGTAGTCGAGGCGTGCGAGTACAAAGACCATCTGCTTGAGCTCTCGCCCGAGGTGCTCGTCATCACGAATCTCGAGTGGGACCATACGGACTATTTCCCGTCGCTCGCGGCGCTCCAGGAGACATTCCGGAAAGCGATCGCGCGCGTGCCGGAGCAGGGCGCCATCGTGACCGATCCGAGCAATCCGAACATCGCGCCGCTGCTTGCCGCTGCGAAGGCTCGCATCGTCGACTACACTCGCGAGCCTGCGTACGAGCTCCTCTTGCCGGGCGAGTTCAATCGGAGCAATGCGCGCGCGGCCGCAGCGGCCGCGCGCATCGCGTTCCCGGCCACGTCAGACGCGGCTATCGCCGCTTCGCTCGCTGACTTCCACGGTACCTGGCGCCGATTTGAATACAAGGGCACATCCGCGCAGGGCGCGGATGTCTACGACGACTATGCGCATCACCCGACGGCCGTCCGTGAGACGCTCAGAGCGCTTCGCGCGAAAACAAGCGGGAAGGTTTTTGTCGCATTCCATCCGCACCTCTACAGCCGCACACGCGACCTGCTCGACGAATTCGCGACGGCCTTCGTCGATGCCGACACGGTCTTCATCGCGCCCATCTATGCCGCGCGCGAAGTCGATGACGGTTCGATATCGAGCGAGATACTCGCCGAGCGCATCCGCGCGACCGGCGTCGAGGCCGCCGCGTTGCCGTCGTTCGACGCTATCGAGCAGGCGCTCGCTGCGGCCGGCCCGGGCGACGTCATCATGACCATGGGCGCGGGCGACATCTACAAAGTCGCTGATACCCTCGTCTCGCGGAAGCAATAGAAAACGGCCCTTGTGGGGCCGTATGAGGGTGGTGCCGGGAGGCGCCACTGACCGAGACTTGCGCCCGGCCGTTCTTCTTGTTGGTTCGCTCATGATTCGCGCTTCACGATGACGAGGTTCCGCCGGTCGGGGCTCTTGCCGTCGCGGGTGTGAGCGAGGCGGGGGTGTTCCGCGAGCGAGTGCGCTGCCCACGCTTTCGTCACGCCCGCTTGGCGCGCTTGCTCCACGAACACTTGATCGAGGTCGAGGAACGTCTTGTCCCCTTCGCGGAGGACGCCGCCGGGCCAACGATCACCGATGAAATCGGCGAGTGCGCGGTTATACGCGCCATGCACCGGGTGATCTCCGCTGTGTTCGAATCCTCTTGCGGGAATAGAGAACAGCATGGTCATCGTGATGTTACGGGGAGTCGTTCCTCGCCATAGGAACTGTTCGATGATGCTATCGACTACGCTGATGTGCTTGCGAGTCGGTTTGCCGATGACTGCACTACGAGCGATGAGCGAATCGCGTCCTGCATGAGCGACACACAGATGTTCTCCATCGCCGGCGACGATGATGCCGCAACCGCCGGCACTCACTACGAATGCCTGACCTAATCCGAGAAACAGCCCGTCAGCGTGAATATATTGGTTCCGGTGGAGTACATGCGGATCGTCCAGCCAAATCATGTCTAGCAAATCCTTCGTGTCGATGATATTCCCGCTCCCTCGGGTCACATTCGGCGCAAATGCTTCATCGATGTCCATTCTGGCGAATTCCCTCGCAAGAGCTCTGACGAGCGTTTGATTGCCGGGGACATCTGATTGGTCTTGCAGCGGTTTCAATGACCAGTTTTCGAGATTGTGAACGACTGCGTCTTCTGGTCCGAGTGCCGCGATTAGCGATGAGATATTCCCATGCTGCAGCTGCAGAATTGTGCCCATGACCGCTCCCTTCCTTCGTTAATGACAGAATGCGTCCGGGACTGATTATGTCATAGGTGCGTCATAAAGCAATATGTCGTTTCCGCCATCGTGAGGTACAGTAGCGGCATGGGAACCCTCTCCATCGTCGCGACGCCGATAGGCAATCTCGAAGACATCACGCTCCGTGCCTTGCGGACGCTGAAAGAGTGCGATGTCATCTACGCCGAGGATACGCGCGTCATAGCGAAGCTGCTCGCCCGCTACGAGATCCAGAAGCCGCTCGCGCGGCTCGATGCGGTGACGGAAGGAAAGAAGGCTGAGGAAGTCGTCGCGCGTCTCGAGGCAGGGGAGCGGGTCGTCTACGTGAGCGATGCCGGCACGCCGGGCATATCCGATCCGGGCGCACGCCTGGTCGCGCAGGTGCGCCGCCTCGCACCCGGAGCCGTGATAGAGGCGATACCGGGAGCCTCCGCTCTCACTACAGCGCTTTCCATCGCCGGCCTCGATTCGACCGGCTTCGCGTTCCTCGGCTTCCTGCCGCACAAGAAGGGCCGGCAGACGGCTTTGAAGAAAATCGCCGAGAGCGAGCTGCCGGTCGTTCTCTACGAGTCGCCGCACCGCATCGAGAAGCTCTTGAAGGAGTTGGAGGACGTATCGGTCGCGCGCGTCACCGTCGCCCGCGAGCTGACGAAGATTCATGAGGAGGTCGTCTCGGGGACGCCGAGCGAGGTACAGGCGCATTTCACCGCGCATCCCGACGCCGTCCGTGGCGAGTTTGTAGTCATCATCGAGCCGAAGCGAGCATAATAACCACCCTTATTTAACAGGGTTCGCATAGTCTGGTAGACTATGCCCATGTCCCGCACCAGCACGCTCATCCTTCTCGGTGTCCTCATCCTCCTTGTGCCGTTCTCGGGGCTCCCGATCTCGTTCCGCTCGCTCTTGACGCTCGTCTTCGGCGCGGTCGTGCTCGGTATCGGTCTTTCGCTCCGCGCACGCGAGGCAGAACACACGAAAACCGGAGTCGAATAATCGCATCGGAGCAAAGACTCGCGCACCGAAGGTGCGCGAGTCTTTGTTCTACCCCGTGAGATAAGCACGTTTTGTGTTTCCGGCGATGACGGATGGTTATCTCACGGGGTATACTCAATGCAATGATAGAGAATCCCGAGCGCGTCACGTATTTCGCCGCGACTGATTCGCGCGGGAAGCGCGTGCCCTTCGGCATCAAGTCGAAGGACCGCGATCGCCACATGTACGTCATCGGCAAGACCGGTATGGGCAAATCGACCCTGCTCGAAAACATGGCGATCCAGGATATCCGGAACGGCGAAGGGCTCGCCTTCATCGATCCGCACGGCGGCACGGTCGAACGGCTTCTCGAGTATGTTCCTGAGGACCGCATCAAGGATGTCGTCTACTTCGCGCCGTTCGATATGGAGCACCCCATCGCCTTCAACGTGATGGAGGATGTCGGGTACGACAAGCGCCACCTCGTGGTCAGCGGCCTCATGGCCACCTTCAAGAAGATCTGGGAGGACGCCTGGAGCGCCCGCATGGAGTACATCCTCACCAACACGCTCCTTGCGCTCCTCGAGTACCCGGACGCGACGCTGCTCGGCGTGAACCGCATGTACACCGACAAGGCCTATCGGCAGAAAGTCGTCGACAATGTGAAAGATCCGGTCGTGAAGGATTTCTGGACGAAAGAATTCGCTAATTACGGCGACCGCTATACGCAGGAGGCGACCCCGGCCATCCAGAACAAGATCGGCCAATTCACCGGCAATCCGCTCATCAGGAACATCATCGGCCAGCCGAAGTCTTCGTTCGACATCCGTACGATGATGGATGAGCGCAAGATCCTCATCATCAACCTCTCCAAAGGGCTCGTCGGCGAGACGAATATGCGCCTCTTGGGCTCGATGCTCACGACGCGCCTCTTCCTCGGTGCGATGAGCCGAGCGGATCTCCAGGCTCCCCGGCTCGCAAAGCTTCCGCACTTCTATTTCTATGTCGACGAATTCCAGAACTTCGCGAACGAGACCTTCGCCGAGATCCTCTCCGAGGCGCGCAAATACAAACTGAATCTCGTCATCGCGCACCAGTATATCGAGCAGATGGAAGAAGAGGTCCGCGACGCTGTCTTCGGCAACGTCAGATCG
>JAKAJB010000034.1 GCA_021813965.1 bacterium
CGTCGCCGAGCGCTTCTTCAATTTCTGTTACGACGTGATCGGCAAAGACGGTTATTTCATGCACAAATATCTCCCGGACCAATCCCTCGGCTCCTCGTGGCACCCGTGGATACGAGACGGCGTCACACAGCTCCCAATCCAGGAAGACGAAACGGCGCTCGTCATATGGACGCTCGCCGAGCACTACCGGCACAGCCGCGACCTCGAATTCATCGAGATGCTCTACAACCCGCTCATCGAGAAAGCCGCGAACTTCATGGCCGCCTACCGGGACGAGATCACCGGCCTGCCGAAGGCTTCCTACGATCTCTGGGAGGAGAAGCGCGGCGTCTCGACCTTCACCTCCGCCGCCGTCTACGGCGCCCTCGTCTCCGCAGCCGACATCGCGAACGTGCTCGGCAAGGAAGATCGGGAGAAATTCTACCGCGCGACCGCAGAGGAAGTGCGCGCGGGAATCCTCAAACACCTGCTGGACCCGGAGACGGGCGAGTTCGTGAAGATGATCGAGACGGTCGGACAGAAAGCCGAGTATGACCGCACATCGGACATCTCAAGCGCCTACGGCATCTTCTCGTTCGGCGTGCTGCCGCCGGATGACCCGCGCCTCGAAAAGGCGTTCGCTACTGCCGTCAAACGGCTCTCCAGAGATGAAGGCATCGCACGCTACGAACACGACCAGTACTACGCCACCGGCCATTCGAGCAATCCGTGGTTCATCACGACACTCTGGTACGCGGAGTACCTCACCGCGCGCGCGACGACCGAGGCGGACTTCGCGAAAGTGCGGGACATATTCGAATGGGTCGCGAAACATGCGCTCCCCTCGGGCGTCCTCTCCGAGCAGATTTCGGCGGAAGACGGCACGCAGCGGTCCGTCTCGCCGCTCATGTGGAGCCACGCGGCATACGTGAACGCCGTACTGAACTACCTCGATCGGCTCGCGAGCCTCGGCGTCTGCGCCACTTGTAATCCGGCGCCGTAACCGTAAGGAGTGGTACACTGAAGCGTATGGAAGAACAGATCCTGCATTTCGCCGACCAATTCTCCTGGGAACCGAGTATCGAGAACGCCGAGCGTCTCCCGGCAGACACCTCCTCGCTCGTCGTCTGCGGCATGGGAGGCTCTCACCTCGGCGCGCGGCTCTTGCTCCGGCACGATCCGACGCTCGACATCAGGATCCACAGCGACTACGGGCTGCCGAGCGAGCCTGCCGAACGCTTGCGCGCCTCGCTCATCGTCGCGAGCTCCTACTCGGGAGAGACTGAAGAGACGCTTGATGCCGCACGCGCCGCATCTGACGCCGGCTTCGCCGTCGCCGTCGTGACGACGGGCGGCGCACTCGCGGATTTCGCGCGCGAGCGCGCCTTGCCGCTCATACTCTTGGAGAAACAGAGCGTCGAACCGCGCATGGCGGTCGGCGCGACCATGCTCGCGCTCGCGCGGCTCATGCGCGCGGAAGCCCTTGAGAAAGAGATCCGCGAGACCGGCGCGGCGATCGACGTGCACGCAGGAGAGACCGAGGGCGCAGCGCTCGCGGCGCGTCTCGCCGGCTCGGTACCCGTCGTGTATGCTTCCGCGCTGAACGCCTCGACCGCCTACTTCTGGAAAATAGCGTTCAACGAGACAGGGAAAATTCCGGCATTTTATAATCTTTTCCCGGAAGTCTGTCATAACGAGCTCTCCGGTTTCGATGCTGTGCCGAGCGCGCGCAGCCTCTCTTCCCGCCTGCACATCCTTGAGCTTCACGACACGGACGACCATCCGCGCATCGGCAAGCGGATGCGCATCATGCGCGAGCTCCTCGAGGCCCGCGGCGTCGCCGTGACGACCGTCGAGCTCTCCGGTCGTACCGGCCTCGAAAAGGCGCTCTACGGCGTCCTCGCCGGCATCTGGGCCGCGGTCGCCGTCGCAAAAACATATCAGGCGCCGGACGCGGCGACGCCGCTCATCGCCGAGTTCAAGAAGGAGATGCTTGAGCCATGAACATCCTCGCAGACATCGGCGGCACCCACATGCGCATCGCGGCGAGCGACGCGCATGACTCCTTCGAAGAACCGATCATATTCGACACTCCCGCTGAATTCGACGCGGCTGTAGAGCTCTTCGCGAGCGCTGCGCATGATATCGCGAAAGGGCGCATCATCACCGGCGGTGTCATCGGTGTCGCCGGGCTCGTATCGGCGAACCGCCAGACGCTGCTCAAGGCGCCGCATCTGCGAGACTGGGAAGGAAAAGAAGTCGCTGCGGCATTCGGTCGCGCCATCGGTGCTCCCGTCCGGCTGGAAAATGACGCGGCGCTCGCTGCGATCGGCGAGGCACAACACGGAGCCGGGAAAGAAGCCCTCATCATCGCCTACGTGACCGTCGGCACCGGTATCGGCGGCGCGCGCATCGTCGACGGACACATCGACCGCGCTGCATTCGGTTTCGAGATCGGCCATCAACGGCTCGGCAGCGACAGCAGCGCGCCGGAATGGGAGACGTTCGCCTCGGGTTCCGGGCTCGAGAAGCGATATGGGAAGCCCTCGCGCGAACTGACCGATCCGGCGATATGGCAGGAATGCGCCGATCATTTCGCTATCGGGCTCTACAACACCATCCTGCACTGGTCTCCAGACCGCGTAGTCCTCGGCGGTTCGCTCTTCACCGAGAAAGCCATCCCGCTCGAGCGCGTCCGCGAAACGCTCCGCAGCGCGGCCACCGCACTGAACGACATCCCGGACATCCGGCTTGCGACACTCGGTGATCGCTCCGGTCTCTACGGCGCCCTCACTCTCAGCGCTGCATAAGCCGCACGAGGCGGATCGTCTCGAACGAATGCCGGCCGCCGAGCGCATGAAAAACAGGCGAGAGCTTGTCGCTCGCGCCGGCCTTGAGCGCCTCGTGTATCTCGTCGGTGACGTCGAGCGGCACGAGATGAGCGAAGTCAGCGCGGACGAGTTTGCCTATCTCGGCGAGCTCCTCCAAATGATGCACGATGGTCGACGCCACGAGCCCGCGCGCTTTCGCGACCTCATTGAGCGATTTCCCGTCGCGAGCCGCCTGAAGCGTCTCGGCGAGCCGTCCCGGCAAGCCTCCCGTCCGCGCCTTTTTCTTACTGTCCGCGAGCTGCTCCTCGCCCGCGGCTCCTTCGGCAAGCCATGCGCCGCCCATCGCTTTGACGAACTTCTTCTGCATCAAAATCGGCTCTTCTTCCGGCATCGCCGCGAAGGCCTCCCGCGCCGCCTCTGAGGCGGCGCGCAGGTCCTTATCTTTTTCCAGGATATCCGGATGCACCTCGAGCGCGCGTCGGTTGAGGCCTGTGAGAAACACGCCCGCGAGACGCCGCACGCGGGAGAGCGCGACATAGCCCTGCCCGTATTCGAACGCGCGCGAGAGGTCGATGACAGCCGCGTCCATGCTCATCCCTTGGCTCTTGTGCACGGTCATCGCGTACGCGAGCCGGAGCGGGAATTGACTGATGCTCGCCTTCACCTTGCCCTGCTCTTCGAGCTGCCACTCCATCGGCTCGGTCGTGATGCTCCGCCCGTCTTTGCTCTTCACGATCGGCGACCCGTCGCTGTCCCACCCCGTGATGACACCGAGCGTGCCGTTCACGAATTTCCCTTGCGGTGAGTTCTTCGTGAACATCACCGCCGCGCCCTCCTTAAGCTCCAGCGTCTCGGGCGAGAGGCAGCCGCGGATGAGTCCGTCGACGAGGTTGTCCTTCCCTTTTGAGCTCATATGAAATGTCATCACCTTGCCCGGCAGCTTCGCGAGCTCGGTGGCATTGATGCGATCGACGTCGGCATTGTGCGAGAAGAGTTTCGGCGCGTCCGCAGGGAGCTCTGCCGGCTCGACGTGACGCGCCATGAGGGTCTCGTGGTGGAGCGTCTCCACCTCCCCGCTGCGTATCGCCGAGAGCACGTCGAGGAATGTCGAGTCATCCTGCCGATACTGCTCGGTGAGATAGCACGTGATGAGGTTCAGGTCGCGCCAGATCGGGGATTCGAAGGCGAACTTCACCTCGCGTCCGCGGGAAATCGGCGGCAGCTGGAAGAAGTCGCCGACGAGGATGACCGTGAGGCCGCCGAACGGCTGGTCGATGCGGCGCACCTCGCGGCAGATGCTGTCCGCCATCTCGAAGGTGGTCGCCGAGAGCATCGAGATCTCCTCGATGATGAGCACTTTCGCTTTCTGGATGCGCTTCGCGACGTGCTCCTTACTCGCGATGCGGTCGACGTCGGCTGCGGACAGCGATTCCGCGATGCCGATGCCGCTCCACGAGTGCATCGTCATGCCGCCGACGTGCGTCGCCGCGATGCCGGTGGCCGCCGTGATGGACGGCTCGATACCGGAAGCGCGCAGCCAATCGACGAATTCGTTTATCGTGTGCGTCTTGCCGCTGCCTGGCTCGCCGGTCAGGAAGACATTCGCGCCGGTCTTGAGTATGGTCAGTGCCTCGCCTTGGGTCATAGAGACACTATACCCCAGCCTCCGGCTAATCCTTCACGCAGGTGCCGCCCATGTCCGGCCGGCTGCTCTGGAGCTGGCAGTGGTAGCCGACCGCGCACGTCGGCGCGTTCCGGATGAAGCCGCCGCAGCGCGCGCTGGCCTCGCCCGCAGCGGTGGAACTGCCCGCCGGCTGTTCGACAAGCGCATTCTCGATGCTCACCTTCTCCCACAAGATGCCGAGGTTGAAAGCGATGAAGAAGGTCGCGACGAATACGATGACCGCCGCGAGCTTCGAGTACCACGTCACTTTATTCCACTCTATTTTTGTTTTCATATGCTCTCAGTATAGCAAGCTACTCGTACCGCAGCGCTTCCGCCGGTTCGAGGCGCGCGGCGGCCCTTGCAGGGAGGAGGCCGGAGAGCACGCCGGTGACGAACGTGAAGATGAGGATGACGAGAAGCTCGAAGTAGTCGATCGAACCCCAGTTGAAGAGGTCCGGCACCCCGAAGTTCACCGCCGCCGAGCCGATGCCGTAGCTCACGGCGAGCCCGAGCACGATGCCGAAGAAACCGCCGACGAGGCCGATGATGCCCGACTCGATGAGGAACAAGGACAGGATGGCATCACGCGACGCGCCGACCGCTTTCATGATGCCGATCTGCTTCGTGCGCTCGAGCACCGACGTGTACATGGTGTTCATGATGCCGACTGCGCCGACGAGAAGCGATACGAAGGCGATGATGACAAGCGTCATCTCGACGATGCCCAGGATGTTGCCGACGATGGCCGTGGTCCTGACCGGGGTGAGGATCGTGAACTGCTCCACCACCTTCTGCTTCTGCAGCTGGAAGCGCACCTGCCGCGCGACGAGGTCGACATTGTAGCCCGGCGCCACCCTGATGATGGCTGTCATCGCCCCCGGCTTGGTCCCGGAGATGAGGTGGAAAAGGTTCCACGACATGTAGAAGGAATTATCATCGTCGCGGTTACCCATCGTCTCGAAGATGCCGGCGACGCGCAGCCGCTTGGACTGCACGATGATCTCGTCGCCGGCGTGCACCTTGTTCTTGAACAGCGTGTTGGCGGCAAGGTAGCCGAGCATGATCTCATTGCTGTCCTCATCCTTGGGCCAGGAGCCCTCGGCGAGCACCGTGCCCATGGATTGTTCGAAGATGGGGCGCAGCACGTCCCAGCGCGAGGAATGCACGAAGACCGCCTTCTTCTCGCCGTCGAACTCGGCATTCAGCGTGCCGATGTCGAACGGCGCCGCCACCTCTACGCCCGGTATGCGGGCGAGGCCCGTGATGTCGAGGTAATCGAACTTCTGTCCGCCGAAGAGCCCGAGGACCACATTGGATTCTTCGCCGGGCAGGACCACGAGCAGGTCGCTGCCGAACATCTGCAGCTGCTTATTGATGATGTTCTTCAGCCCGCCCGACAGCGACAGGATGATGACCACCAGCATGATGCCGATGATGATGCCGATGACCGTGAGCCAGCTCCGGAGCGGCCGGTAGCGTATCCCTTTGAACGTCAGTGCGAGGAAGGCTTTGAACATATCATTCGGTATAGGTCTTCGCGTGCTGGAGATGGCCCGGTATCGTCTTGCCGTCCTTGAGCGTGATGATCTGGTCGGCCTTCCGCGCGATGTCGGCATCATGGGTCACGACGATGAGCGTCTTCCCTTCCTCCCTGTTGAGCGCGATGAGCATGTCGAGGATCTTCGCGCCGGTCACCGAATCGAGGTTCCCGGTCGGCTCATCGCCGATGAGTATCTCAGGATCATTCGCGATCGCTCGCAAGAGAGCGACGCGCTGTTGCTCGCCGCCGGAGAGCTCGGTCGGGCGGTGATCCATGCGCTTCCCGAGGCCGATAGTATCGAAATGTCTCGTGATAGCCTCCTGCGCTAGCCCGCCGCCCGCCGCCGCGAAGATGAGCGGCAGCGTGACGTTGTCGTAGGCCGTGAGCCACGGGATGAGATTATACTGCTGGAAGACGAACCCGAACCGCTTCGAGCGCAGGAGCGCGCGGTCGTCTTCGGACGTCTTCGCGAGGTCCTCGCCCTCGAGGAACAGGCCGCCCGAAGTCGGCTTGTCGAGGAGCCCGATCATGTTGAGGAGCGTGCTCTTGCCGGACCCGGA
>JAKAJB010000003.1 GCA_021813965.1 bacterium
CTCGAGGAAGAGCTTCATGTCGGCACCGCTCTTCGCCGCGCTCTCGATGGCCTCGAGCGCCTTCCCGCGCTCGCCTGCGGCGAGCGCGCTTATGAGCGCGTGCACTTGCTCGCGTCTGGGCGCACCGGTCGTCGCCTCCACCATCTCCCGCGAGAGCATCTTCCCCTCTCCCGTTGAAAACACTTTCTGCAATATCGAGAGCGCATCGCGATACGAGCCCTCGGCGAGCATCGCGACGAGCTCGGCAGCATCAGGGGCCAGCGCGTATCCTTCTTTCTTGGCCACCGCGGTGATCATCTTCGCGAGAATCGCGCGCGTCGGTTTCTTGAACTCGAACACCTGGCAGCGCGACTGCACCGTCTCGGGCACTTTCTCGAGCTCGGTCGTCGCGAGGATGAACACGGCGTGCGCAGGCGGCTCCTCGAGCGTCTTCAGGAATGCGTTCCATGCGCCCTTCGAGAGCATGTGCACCTCATCGAGGATGTAGACCTTGTAGGGCGAAGCGAACGGGAGCGTGTACACGCCGTCAGTGAGCGCGCGGATGTCCTCGACGCTATTATTGCTCGCCGCGTCTATCTCGTAGAGGTCGTTCTCGGTGCAGCCGATGGCATTCGCAAAGATACGCGCGACGGAGGTCTTCCCGAGCCCGCGGCTGCCGGCGAAGAGGTACGCATGGCCGATGGCGCCGGACTTCGCCGCCTCTTCGAGCGGCTTCGTCACCTGCTCCTGCCCGACGACGTCCGCGAACGTCGCGGGCCGATGGATACGATAGAGAGACTGGTGCGCCATTGCTCTGAGTATAGCAAATCGCCCTCATTTAAAATAACAGCCGGCCGAGAGTGCTCCCTCAGCCGGCTCGTCCTTCGTTCCTGTTCCTGTGCAGCATTTCCGCCTCTGCTGCCGCGAGTTCTCGTCGCGCGAGGAAGAGGTCTGTTCGCGCGGTCTCAACCAAACTGAGGAGCATCTGATATCTTCTGATGTCTTCGTTTCTCACGATGATCCCGCCGCGGCCCTGTTTCGAACTCTTTTCGAGACTCGTGCTCTCGATTTCGAGGTCGAGAATATCTTTCTCATACTTCCACACCCGCCATCGCCGGAGCAGGAACAAGTGTTCCGAATTGCCGAACTCCAGCTTTTCTCCGAAGGAGAGGATGCGGCACGCCCTCCGGTTCAGATCAAGCGGCTCGTGAAGCCGCATTGCGACGAAAAACATATCGAACTCCTCAAATAACGACCTGGTTCGAGCTTACTCTCCCGCGTTGTGTTGCGCAATTATCGCTTCAAGCGCATCCGCGGATTCGGCTTCCATGAGCCGCGCGCGCAGGTGCGCAGCGCCATCGAAGCCGGTAGCGAATGCTTTTATGTGCTTCTTCAATATCGAAAAATTCTTCGGCGGCGTCATCTTTTCGAAGCTGTGCGCAAGCTCGATGAGCGCAGCGAGCTTCTCGGCGAGCGGCGTATCATCGCTCTTCCTGCCGGCGAAGACCCACGGATTGCCGAACATGCCGCGGCCGATCATCGCACCCTCGCACCCGGACTCCTCGACGAGCCGAGTTCCCTGTTCGACGCTCGTCACGTCGCCGTTGCCGATGAGGAGCACGCCGGGATTGAGGCGATTGCGGATCTCGACCGCCTTCTTCATGAATTCCCAGTTCGCGGGCACCAAGGACATCTCTTTGCGCGTGCGCAGATGGAGCGTGATGACGGCGGGCGCTTCTTCGAGCAGGACGGGCAGCCACTCATCGAGCGACTCCTTGTTATACCCGACGCGCGTCTTCACCGAGACCGGCAGGCTGCTCGCCGCTTTCGCCGCGCGGATGACCGCGCGCGCGACCTCGGGTGTCTTTATCATCGCGGAGCCACACCCTTGCTTCTCGATGCTCCTATCCGGGCAGCCCATGTTGAGGTCCACGCCATCGAAGCCGAGCTCCGCGACGAGCTTCACCGCGTAGGCGATCATCTCGGGCTTGCTCGAGAATATCTGCGCGATGATCGGGCGCTGACCCTCGCCCTTGATGAGATCGCGCATGAGCGGATTTTCATCGTCCGGCATCTTCTGTATCTCGCGCGTGTGGTACAGGCCGTCAGCCGAGACGAACTCGGTCCAGAACACATCCGGCGCGCCGCGCGCCGCTACGAGCGCGCGAAAAGCCGCGTCGGTGACGTCGGCCATCGGCGCCATCACGAAAAACGGCTTCTTCAATTCTTGCCAAAACGAGTGCATTTCGCCACAGTACCATCTCTCCCGAGAAGCGCGAAAATGACCGGAGATGCCAGACGCGGGAAAGCGAGTTCCTGAAACGTGCTTTTCGGTACAGCGAAGAAACTCGCCGGGACCCGCAACGCTGCAGATCCGGTTATTTTTGCCGCTTCTTCAAATACACCCGACCGGGGAATCGCAGGTCGACATACTCGATCGAACCGTCGGCGAGGTTGAAGTCCGCGCGAGCGGATGCGAGCGCGGTGAACGCATTCTCTTCGTTCCCGAGCACATAGGTGATGCGCGTACCGCTCGCGAGATAGTCGTCGATTTCGTCATCGCGTACGACGATCGACGCGACCGGGGAACCGAACGAGGCGAGCTGCCGCGCGAAATCGAATGCCGGGGGGAGCTGCGACGCGCGCGGGAGCGTCGCACCGATCGGAGTCACGCCGTCCTCAAGCGGCTCATAGAGGACGAAATCATTCAGCGGCGTGTCGGTAGTCGTCGACGCATACACGAAGCCATCTGCGTCGAAGACGTCGCACTCCGCCGCATTTTGCGGTTCCGTCGAGCTCGCGACGGACGGGGGCGTCGCGCCGCACCACCGCGCGATCGGTACGCGATAATCGACTTTCACTGAAAGGTCGGATAAACCTTCGCGGAATATCGACACTGCTGCGATACTCTGATCGGCGGCCATGATGGCGCCGCGGATGCGCGACTCGGGCACGAAAAACACCGAATCGCGCGGGATGATCCCGAAATAGTCACCCTGCATCGCACCGGTCGCGATAGCGGCGAGGGACTGGTCTGCACCGTAAATGACGACACGGGAAATACGCACGGAGCTCTGCTGTAGCCCGTACACGAGCGCGCCGAGCGCGATAGCGAACAGCACGCACACTGCGATGAAAATCCGGCGACGTCTTCGCCGGCGGCGGGTATGCAAGCTTTCGCCCGGCCTGCGACCGGCCGGACTATCGCGCCCCTCCGATGACGGTCTTTCCGACATACGGTACGAGGGCTTCGGGTACTTTGATCGTGCCGTCCGCCTGCTGGTAGTTCTCGACAATGGAAACGAGGATGCGCGGCGTCGGGATCGCGGTCGAGTTGAGCGAGTGCGGGAAGCGCATGTTCCCTTCCGCATCGCGATAGCGGATATTCAACCGTCGCGTCTGGAAGTCATGGAAATACGATGCGGAGCTGATCTCGCGGTATGTCTTCTCGGCGGGTACCCAGAGCTCGATGTCGTACTTCTTCACCTGGCCGAGACCGAGGTCGCCGCCGCAGTTGGCGACCGTGTGATACGGGATGCCGAGGAGCTCGATGAATTCCTCGGTGTTGCGATTGAGCCACTCGTGCGTGCGGACCGACTCGTCGTGCTCGGCCTTACAGAGTACGACCTGCTCCCATTTGAAGAACTCATGCACGCGGATGAGGCCGCGCACATCCTTGCCGTGCGCACCCGCCTCGCGGCGGAAGCACGGCGAGAATGAGAGGAATCGCACCGGAAGCTTCTCCGCGGCGAGCATCTCGTCCATGTGGTAGCCCATCGTCGCGACCTCGGCGGTGCCGGCGAGATAGTCGCCGTCCTGCGTCTTGTAGAGATCCTCTTCGCCTTGCGGCAGATAACCGGTACCGAGGAAAGTCTCGCGGCGCACCATGGACGGCACGCTCATCGGCATCAATCCCTTCGCGGAGAAATGCTTGAGCGCCAATTGCCAGATAGCATTCATGAGAAGGACGCCATCACCCTTGAGGAAATAGCCGCGGAAGCCGGCGACCTTCGCGCCGCGCTCGAAGTCGGCCATATCGAGCGCCGTCATGAGCTCGACGTGATCTTTCGGGGTGAAGTCGAACGCCGTCGGCTCGCCCCACTTCTTCACTTCGACGTTATCAGCGTCGCTCTCGCCGTCGGGCACAGACATGTCCGGGATATTCGGGACCGTGAGCATGAGCTGCTGCCACTCGGCCATCACGCCCTTCAGTTTCTCTTCGCCCTCGGCCATGCCGTCTTTCAGGTGGCGCATCGCTTCGAGCAGCTTCTCGCGCTCCATGCCCTGTGCGCGCTGGATTTCATTGCTCCGGCGGTTCTGCTCCGCACGCTTCGCGTCGAGCTCCTGGCGCAGGAGCTTGCGCTCGTCGTCTACCGTGATGAGCCGATCGATGTCGACCGTGATGCGCTTCTTCGCCGCCCCTGCCTTGATGAGGTCGGCATTCTCTCGGATGAAATGTATGTCAAGCATGTGCGCCTAGTATAAAACAAAAGCCCGCGGGAAGCACGGGGCTTCTGCGGGCAACCTTGATTCCGGATCATGACACCCGGTTCCACAACTTCGGTCCGAGCGATACCGGAACATCACGGCCCCTCTGCTTGATGAGAAGGGAGTTATCATCGGTAAGGATGACTTCGCAGATGTCAGGATCGAAGCCGAGTTCGATAACGAATGTGCGCCCGGCGACCACTCTTCCATCCTTGGCGAAACAGGAGAACTCGTCCAGACAAAGCTCGATCTCCTGCGAGTGCGGATTGTACATAGTCTTCATCTCCTTTCCATCCATTCGGAGCTCCCTGCGGCTGGCAAAGAGCTGTTGCTGATGCACGTTATACTACACCTATGGAAATACGCGAATTCGCGCGCGAGAAGTGGCCGCGGCAACTGCTCGAGATACCCCAGCTGCCGGAGAAACTCTGGATACGCGGCGCGATGCCCGCGAGCGGGACGAAATACCTGGCGGTGGTAGGCAGCCGCGCGATGTCGCGCTACGGGCAGGAGGCGTGCGAATCATTGATCGCCGGGCTCGCCGGCTACCCCATCTCGATCGTCTCCGGCCTCGCTCTCGGCGCCGACGCCTGCGCGCACAAAGCCGCGCTCACCGCCGGGCTCCACACCGTGAGTATTCCCGGCTCGGGACTCGACGATTCGGTCATCAGCCCGCGGACGAACTTCGCTCTCGCGAAGGACATCCTCGCTGCCGGCGGCGCGCTCGTCTCGGAGCAAGAGCCGATGCACAAGCCGTGGCTCGCGGAATTCCCTTCCCGCAACCGTCTCATGGTCGGCATGAGCGACGCCGTGCTCGTCGTCGAGGCGGGACCGAAGTCGGGCACGCTCATCACGGCGCGGCTCGCAGCCGACTACAACCGCGATCTGCTCTGCATCCCGCATCGCATCGGCGATGCGCACGCCTTCGGCCCGCACCTCTTCCTGCGCCTCGGCGCCGCGCTCGTGACCGAGCCGCTCCACATCCTCGAAGCGCTCGGGATACCGCCGCGCGAGGCAGCCGAGCGCGGCGCGGCGCCGAGCGACCTTGAGGATACCGAGCGGATGGTGTGGGGTATACTGGAAGAGCCAAAGACACGCGATGAGATACTCCGCGGCGCCAAGGGCGCCGCGAGCGAGCTCCTCACTGCGCTTGTCGCGCTCGAGCTCCGCGGCCTCGTCAAAGAGGAGTTCGGCGCGTGGCATCGGTTATAATCAAACGACCTATGAAGATCTATTCCTGGAACATGCTCTATCGCAATAAAGAGCTCGATCGCGCTTTCGATTTCATCACGAAGAGCGATTTCGACGTGTTCTGCCTGCAGGAAGTGCCGAAGGAATTCCTCGCGCGGCTCCGGCAACTGCCCCTCCACATCGCCTTCCGCGGAGACGTAGAGAAGATCCTCCCCGAGAAGATCGTACCGATGTATAACGTCATCCTCTCCCGCCACCCTCTCGTCGGCGAGAGCGAGATATCGTTTGACGACTACTGGCCGTACCTGCCGCTGCGCACCCGCCTTTTCGTACAGCTCATGCCCTCCAAGTATTTCTCCAAGATCCGCAACCGCCACGGCTTGTACGCCGATGTGAAGATAGACGGGGTCTCTTTCCGCATCTTCTGTCTGCACATCATCCTCGCGCAGCCCGCGTGGCGCCTCCGCGAATTCGAACTCGCGATGGCCGAACGCGATCCCGCGCAGCCCGCGATCGTCTGCGGCGATTTCAATCTCCTCGAGAAACCGCACATCACGCCGCTCAACTGGCTGCTCGGCGGCCAGGTCTCAGACGCGATATTCTTCGGCCGCGAGCGCACCGTCATCGAGCGGCGTTTCGTCGAGAACGAGCTCGTCAATCCGCTCCGGAAGAAGATAACCCACCGGCTCTCGCTCTCCCAGCTCGATCATATACTCGTCTCGAAATCGTTTGCAATACATAATGCTAAGGTTCTCCCTGACCGGATCGGTTCCGATCACCACCCGATACGCGTAGAAATCTCATAGCCGGACTTGACCATATATAGGTATGCGCGCTATTCATGAGTGAATGAGCAAGCGATTACTGATCGTCGAGTCGCCCACCAAGGCGCGCACTATCGGCACCTACCTGGGAAAGGACTACACGGTTCTTGCCTCGGTCGGTCATGTGCGTGATTTGCCGAAATCCAATAAGGACGCCGTCGATATCGAGGGCGGCTTCATCCCGCGCTACGTCATCTCCGCTGATAAGCGGGAGGTCATCGAGAAGATCGAGCGAGCTGCCGCAAAAGCCGACGAGATCTATCTCGCGACCGACCCCGACCGCGAGGGCGAAGCCATCGCCTGGCACATCAAGGAAGTCGCCGGATTGAAGAAGCCGCAGCGCGTCGTCTTCCACGAGATCACGAAGCACGCGATCGAAGAAGCGCTCGAGCACCCGCGGACTATCGACGAGGATCTGCGCCGCGCGCAAGAAGCGCGGCGCGTCCTCGATCGCATCGTCGGCTACGACCTCTCGGGCCTCATCTGGAAGAAGGTGCGGTACGGCCTCTCGGCCGGCCGCGTGCAATCGCCGGCGCTGCGCATCCTCGCTGAGCGCGAACGCGAGATCAAGGCATTCGTCCCGATCACCTATTTCGTCTTGAACGCGCTCTTCAAATCAAAGTCCGGCGAGATTGCGACCGTCTGCGCCACCGAGCCCGCGACCCGGGAAGAGGCCGATCGCATCGTGCAGCTCGGCCGGAGCGCCGCATGGAGCATCAACGACGTCACTGAGCGGTCCGAGGAGCGCAATCCGCGGCCGCCGTTCACCACGTCGACCCTGCAGCAAGCCGCGTCGACCCGGCTCGGCTTCGCGCCGTCGCGCGCGATGCGCGCTGCGCAGAAGCTCTACGAAGCGGGCCACATCACCTATATGCGTACCGACTCCGTAAACCTCGGCGAAGAGGCGGTGGCGAAGATGGCCGGCGTCATCGAGGGGCAGTTCGGCAAAGAGTACCTCCAGGTGCGCGCGTATAAGACGACGAGCAAGAATGCGCAGGAGGCGCACGAGGCCGTCCGCCCTACCGAGCCCGCGCGCGAGCGCGCCGGCGCGACGCCGGACGAAGAGCAGCTCTATGAGCTCATCCGCACGCGCGCCCTCGCCTCGCAGATGGCAAGCGCGAAGATTATGCGCACGAACATCAGCGTGAAAGCCGACGCTGAGATTTTTAAGGAGCAAAGCGACTATAAAAATCCAAGTGGGGTTGCGTCTTCGCAAGCCCCCGCGGTCATCCCGCTCTTCACCGCGAACGGCTCGCGCGTCATCTTCCCCGGCTGGCTCGCGCTCGACACTCGTGCACGCGGCGAAGACGTCGAGCTGCCGAAGGTCGCGAAGGGCGAGAGCGTCACCCTGCTTTCGCTCGGCGCCGACGAGAAGCAGACCGAGCCGCCCAATCGCTACACCGAAGCCGGCCTCATCAAAGAGCTCGAGAAGCGCGGCATCGGCCGGCCGTCCACGTACGCATCCATCATGAAGACGATCCAGGACCGCGGCTATGTGGAGAAGGTCGCTCGCGCCCTGAAGCCGACGGCGACCGGCATGGTCGTCTCAGGCTGGCTCGAGGAGCATTTCCCGCAATACGTAAGCGACACCTTCACTGCGGAGATGGAGAACGAGCTCGATGAGATAGCGCGCGGCGAACGCGGCTACACCGAGACGCTCTCCGAATTCTACGGCCCGTTCGAAAAAGCGGTGAAAGCGGGCGACAAGCTCCCGAAAGCTACCGCGCTCGGCGACGCGCCCCTCGAGTTCCCCTGCCCTATCTGCGGCAGTCCGATGGAGTTCAAGCTCGGCCGCGGCGGCATCTTCATGAGCTGCAAGCGCTACCCCGACTGCCTCGGC
Source organism: bacterium (assembly GCA_021813965.1). Lineage (GTDB taxonomy): Bacteria > Patescibacteriota > Minisyncoccia > Phycocordibacterales > Phycocordibacteraceae > C7867-001. The sequence continues at coordinate 8,323 of JAKAJB010000003.1, forward strand.
GCGCGCACCGAAGAGGGCATTGAATTGAAAGGCGACGAACCCATCGGCCACGACCCCGTGACGGGCGCGCCTATTTATGTAAAAACCGGACGCTTCGGTCCGTACGTCGAAATGCCGCTCCTTGAGGAAGCGAAGAAAGAAGAAACCGCAGAGACATCCATCGAAGGGACGGGCGCGAAGAAAAAGAAAGCTGCGAAGAAGCCGGCAAAGAAAGCGAAAGGCCGACCGAAGACCGCCGCGCGGCGTGCGAGCATCCCCGCCGGCACCGATCTCGGGAGCATCACGCTCGCCGACGCGCTCAAGTGGCTCTCGCTCCCGCGCGAGCTCGGGATGCATCCGGGCACCGGCAAGCCGGTCTTCGCCTCCACCGGGCGCTTCGGGCCGTACGTGGGCAGCGACGGCGAGTTCCGATCGCTCAAGCCCGCGGTCGCCGACCCGTACACCGTCACGCTCGACCAGGCGCTCGCCATCCTCGCCGAGCCGAAGAAACCTCCGCGTGGCGTGGAGATCGTGAAAGAGATCGGCAAGCATCCGCGCACCGGCAAATCCCTCGCACTCTATAAATCGAAGCAGGGACTCTTCCTGAAGAAAGGCCTCCGTCGCATCTACCTCCCCGAGTCCGTCTCCCCCGAGTCCCTCACGTCTGACGCCGCCGCCGAGTATTTGAAGTAGCCCTGGTGTATAGTGTCTCCATGACGACCGTCAAGGAGATAGTCGGCGCGATGTCGGGGGCCTCGCCTGCAGACATCGCTTTCGTCGAAAAAGCCTATGAGTACGCGAAAAACGCGCACGAGGGCCAGACCCGCTACTCCGGCGAGCCGTACTTCATCCACCCGGCCGCGACCGCGAAAATCCTCGCCGAATACGGCATGGACGCGACGACTATCGCCGCGGGCCTCCTGCACGACGCGGTCGAAGACGGACGCGTCTCGCGCGAAGAGATGGAGAAGGAATTCGGAAAAGAACTCCTCTTCATCGTCGACGGCGTGACCAAGCTCGGCACGCATAAATACCGCGGCGCGGAACGCCACGCCGAATCGCTCCGCCGTCTTTTGGTCGCGACTGCGAGCGACATCCGCGTGCTTATCGTGAAGCTCGCCGACCGCTACCACAATATGCAGACCTTGGAACACGTGCCGGAACACAAGCGGCGGCGCATCGCGCTTGAGACGATCGAGATTTATGCGCCGATCGCCGATCGCCTCGGCATGGGACGCATGAAGCGCGACCTGGAAGACCTCGCCTTCCCGTTCATCGACCCGGATGCGGCGGCGCACGTCGCGGAATTGCGCAAATTGAAGACGAAAGAGACCGAGGACGGTCTCGCGAAAGTGCGCAAAGAGATCGGCAAGGAACTCGCCAAGAAAGGCATGGCGAAGTTCCGCACTGATGTCCGCATGAAAGGGCTCTGGAGCCTGCACCAGAAGCTGAAGCGCAAAGGAGACGACATCAATCGCATCCACGACATCGCCGCACTGCGCGTCATCGTGCCGACCATCGAGGACTGCTACACGACCCTCGGCGCGGTCCACGCGCTCTACAAGCCGCTTCCGGGCGAATTCAAGGATTACATCGCCTTCCCGAAGCCCAACGGCTACCAGTCACTCCACACGACCGTGATGACGCCCGACGCGGGCATCGTCGAGATCCAGATCCGCACCGAGGAGATGCACCGGCACGCTATGTTCGGCATCGCCTCGCACATGTCGTACAAGCAGCTCGGGAAAGGCGTCGAGCGGCTCGATAAAGAGACGCAGAAGAGCCGCTTCTCGTCGCTCTCATTCTCGTGGCGATCGCTCATCCCCTCGCTCATGCGCGTGAAGAAAGAGGACGGCGCGAAAAGCGATACGAAAATCCCGCCCTGGCTCGCCGAGCTCGCCGAAGCGCATGCCGATGTCGCCGGCTCTGAAGAGTTCGTCGAGGGGCTCAAGGAGGACTTCTTCTCGCACCGCGTCTTCGTCTTCACGCCCTCGGGCGACGTGATCGACCTGCCTGCGACCTCGACGCCGATTGACTTCGCGTACGCGATACACAGCGATCTCGGCGACCATCTCCAGGGCGCGAAAGTGAACGGCAAGCTCGTCTCCTTCGACACGCCGCTCGGCAACGGCGACGTCGTGGAGATCATACGGCGCGACTCGGCCCACCCGTCGGCGAAGTGGCTTGAGATCGTGCGCACTTCGCTCGCGCGGCGGCACATCCGGAGCGCGCTCGGCATGACCGAAGCCACACCGCCGCGCCGCCGTACGCGCCGCGTTTCTTCAAAGAGGGAGCGAAACTAGGACATCCGATGTCCTAGTGTTTTTATACGGAAAATCCGGTAACCGAATAGAGGTCCTCATCCTCTGAAATCTCTTCGGGCTCATCAGGCGCTGCCGGGATGATGACGTCATCCGATACTTGGGTCGTATTCGGGAAAATAGGGAGTGAGGGTTCCGGTGCAGCGGCCGCAGCCTCCTTCTCGGTCGCGAGCACGTCGACGAGCTGCTGGAGGTCGTCCGGCGAGAAGAACTCGATGAGCAGGCGGCCGCCCTCGGCATTCGTCTCGATGATGACACGGGTGCCCAAGGTCTCGGTGAGCGACTTCTCGAGGTCCACGATCTCGCGCGTCTTCCGGTGATAGGAGCGCACGCGTTCCTGCGCGATGGAGCGAGCGATGCGCTCGGCGGCGCGGACCGGGAGACGCTTCAGGATGATTTCTTTGAAAAGCGTCTCGCGCTCCTCCGGGCGATCGTTCAGCGCCATCAAGGGGCGCGCATGGCCCTCGCTGATCTCTTTCGCCACGATGGCGTCCTGCATATGCTCGGGGAGTCCGAGCAGGCGGAGCGAGTTGGAGACATATTCGCGGCTCTTGCCGATCTTCGCGGCGGTCTCGGCATGCGAGATGCCGAACTCGTCGATGAGCTTCTGGAGCGCCTTCGCGCGATCGATCGCGTTGAGGTCCTCGCGCTGGAGGTTCTCGATGATGGCGAGCTCGAGCTTGGTGAGGTCGCTGTCGCCCTCGCGGATCACCACCGGCACCTGCTTGAGCCCCGCTAGCTTGCTCGCACGCAAGCGGCGCTCGCCGGCCACGAGCTCGTACATGCTCTCGAGACCGCTGCCGTCAGGCTTCTCGACTTCCGTACGAGAAACCACGAGCGGCATGAGGACGCCGTACTGGCGGATACTCTCCGCGAGCGAGCGAAGCCCCTCTTCGCTGAACTCCTTGCGCGGCTGGTACGGGTTCGGCACGATGCGGTCGACATCGATCCAGAAGACCGAGTCATACTTGGTCGGGATGTAGCGCGCATCGTCGTTCATGAAAACAATTTTAGCATATGGTATCGTGCATGCTAAGCGCCTCTAAGGTGCGAGCAGAAGCCGGGGTGGCGAAATGGTAGACGCAAGGGATTCAAAACCCCTCGCCGCAAGGCATGAGAGTTCGAGTCTCTCCCCCGGCACAAAAAACAAAATGTGGACTTACGAAGTCCACATTTTGTTTTTTCTAGAACCTATTCAGAAATCTTCAGATGCGAGGCGCGGGATGTTGATTTTCGTAGGCGTACCCGAGGTACGACGGAGAAAATCAACGGGACCCGCAACAAAGCAGATGAGGTTTCTGGAAAGGTTCTACAGCTTCCCTACCAGATCCAGTCCCGGTTCGAGCGTATCGTCGCCCGGCTCCCAGGACGCAGGGCAGACCTGGCCCTTGTGCGTCTCGACATACTGCGCCATCTGCAGCTTACGCATCGTCTCGGCTGCTTTGCGGCCCATCGAGTTGTCATTGATCTCCATCGCGCGGAGCGTGCCGGAGGGATCGATGATGAACGTACCGCGCATCGAGAGGCCTTCGTCGGGAGTGAGATGCGCTTCGCCGCCTTCGACGAGCACGCCGAACGCGTAGGCGAGCTTGCCGGAGGGATCAGCCGCCATCGGGTATTCGATTTTCTTGATACCGTCGGAGGTGTCGTGCCACGCCTTGTGCGTGAAGACGGTGTCAGAGGAGACCGAGATGATCTCGGCATTGAGCTCCTGGAACTTCGGATAGAGGGCCGCGAGCTCTTCGAGCTCCGTCGGGCAGACGAACGTGAAGTCCGCCGGATAGAAGACGAGGACTGTCCACTTCCCGCGCAACTGCGAGAGGCTCATAGTCTTGACAGCGCCCTTCTGGTACGTCTCGAACTCGAAGTCCGGGACGGTCTCGCCCACCTTCACCTGCGAGATGTAGTCGCGCACCGCATCGTGGAATTCGCCGCAGTGCTCACAGTAGTTGCTTTTGGTTTCTTTCATAGGCGTATTAGTTATGGTGAAGCCATGATACCATCGCGACTGATGACACCACAAATGGCAAAAATCCTCTGCATCGCGGGCCCGACCGCCTCCGGCAAATCCTCCCGCGCGGTGGCGGAAGCGCTCGCGCGGGATGGCGAGGTCGTTTCCGTCGATTCGCGGCAAGTGTACCGCGGTCTCGATATCGGCACGGAGAAGATGACGGCGGAAGAGATGCACGACATACCCCACCACCTCATCGACATCCGCGGGCCGGGCGAAAGCTATTCGGCGGGTGACTTCGCTAAAGACGCAGCCCGGCTCATCGATGACATCACTGCGCGGGGGAAATTGCCGATACTCGCCGGAGGGACGCATTTCTATTTCGATGCGCTTCTCTACGGTCTCCCTGAGGGCACCGACGAGAATCCCGCATTGCGCGCCGAACTCGAAAAGCTCCCGACGGAGGAGTTGTATGCGCGCGTCCGTTCCGCGGACGCGCGCCGCGCGCTCGCGCTCGACCCCAAAAATCGTCGTCGCCTCATCCGCGCGCTCGAGATCATCGAATCGAAAGGGGGCGTGCCGGCGCGACCGAAGGCTGCACCGGCTTACGACGCCGAATGGATCATCATCGACCCGCCACGTGAAGAATTGCGCGAAAGGATCGACGCGCGCCTCAAGGGCGCTTTCGCGCGCGGCCTCATCGACGAAGTGCGCCGCGTGCGTGAGGAGTTGGCTAAACCCGCCAAGAGCGGGTCGCCCGACGCGTCAGACGCGTTTAGGGCCGACACGCGCCTGGACGAGCTCGGGCTCGAGTATAAGATCGTCGGCGAATACCTCCGCGGCGAGCGCACTGAAGCGTCGCTCCTTCCTGCTCTTTCAGCGAAGCTCTGGCAGTATGCGCGCCGCCAGAAAGCATGGCTGCGCAAGCTGCGCGGCGAAGGGACTACTGGAGGCGTTCAGGATGCCTCGCGAGCTTCGACGCGAGACGAATGAACGCTTTGAGATTATGCGCGGCGGAGGCCGCATCCTTGTCCAGCAAAGAACCCTGGTCCCCGCCGTCATCGGCGGGGTTCTTTATTGCGGCAACACTGTCGCACCCGGACAGAAGCTGAATCCGAGATTCTTCGACGCATAGATTGCATTTATGCCGGAGCTTGTGCCCACATAATAATTGAGGCTGCACATCTGCTGCTGCGTGATTCCGAGCGTGGCAAGCATGAATTGCTCCATGTCGAGTCGCGCTTGCCCTAGCGGCTCTTCGGTGAGCGCTATGGCGAATGATTGCTGTGCGCTGTCATAGTAGACGATGAAATCGGTTGACGAAGCCGCCTGGCATCGCTGCGGATCAGTCACGCAGTAACCAAGATTCCCCGCCAGCAGATACCGGCCGGCATTCGCGGCGTCGGCGATGGTTACGCCATTGTGAATGAAATCATTCGTAGCTATGGCTCCTCCGTCCGAAGTGCCGACCGTGATGCTCTTCGGCTGATCCGCGGATGATGCGGACGTACCGGATACAGGGACACTTGTCGTGACGCCGCTCGGCAGAGGCGCCACCGGGCTGCTCACCGGCTGAGTCGCCAGCTGCCGGATTGGACCCGAAGTCAAGAACCATGCCGCAGCGATCAGGGCGACCGCTATGACCGTTATGAATATGCCGAGGATGAGTTTTTTGTTCATGATCGATTATAAGCCCGCACCATACTGAGCGATGCATTGCTTCTGCACGGTCGCACCGCTCGGATCACCCGTCCATGCGGAAAATCCCTGCGCCTGCTGGACACAGACGGCAGCCGCCAGGTTGCAAGCGAGATTCGCTGCGGCCTTGGTGCAGGCAGCAAGGATGGCGGGATCCCCGCCTGCAGTGAATCCGTTAGGGCCGAACCCCTTCTGGCAGTTCAGAGGTCCCGTGACACCTGCCGCGGTGTAGCATGCCGTATTCTCGAAACAGGTGTGATTCCCCGAGAGCGTCACTTGGAAAGCGCCGAATGCGGTCGAGGCTTTGCCGTTGCCCGTATTCTTGTTCCAGGAATAATTCTGCATGATCGTTCCGCAGGCGCTCTCCGGTTTCGCGAGACACGCGAATGTATTCGCTTGCGGTGTAGACAGATTCAACCCCGCTTGGTTACCGGATGTCGTCAGAACCGATGGGTCGCACGCGCCGGTACCGAATGGCAAAGCTGCGACTGCAGTCGCGCCGGTCGCCACGCTCGGCGCCGCCTGATTCAATGTGCCCGTGGGAAGCGCGCCGGCTTGCGGGAGGCAGAGGTCGCCGCTCTTCCCGACGATGAGACTCGACCATGTCCCCCATGCGCCGTTCGGGGATTGGTAGAGCACCGCCATGACCGCATCGACGATCATCCAGGCGGAGAGCGAGATGACGATGCCGACGATCGTATTGGTAAGGATGCCCTTCGCCTTCGAGATACCGCCTGAATCGGCCGGATTCACGACGAAAAGGAAGCCAGAGTACGCGACCATGAGCGGCGCGACGAAGACGATGGCAAGGGTGATGAGAAGCTGAATGATGTTGTTGATGACCGTGATGAGCATCCCCCAGCTTGCCGGGCACACCGCCTGCCCCCCCGTCTGAGGGACAACCGGGCCGAAGAACGGGATAGCCGCATGCGCGAATTGCGGCAATACAAACGAACCGGCCACCAAGATGAGAGTAAGAAGGGTTGCGCGAGGACGCATGAGTATATTGTACCAGCCCTTCGGCGTCCCCGACGCGGCTTTTCCCCCTCTCTTCTTTCTGCTACCCTGTCCTTAGGGGTCCATATCGGTTGCTTGCACTGATATAGCCCCTCGTTCGGCGAATAAGAACGGATGCTTGCTCGTTCTTATTGCCTCTCTTCGGGCCTATAGTTTAGTGGTAGAACAGCGGTCTCCAAAACCGCTAGTCCAGGTTCGATTCCTGGTGGGCCCGCAAAAGACTCAAACACCTGCCCTGCGGCAGGTTTTGTGCTTTTGCGGGAGGCGGAACGATGTTTTGTCAGCAGACAAAACCGCGAGTCGGGGTCGCGGAATTTTACGAGTGACGACGAGCAAAATCTCTGTGACCGCCCTGTAGTGACAATGAAAGTGACCGAGTGGCATCCAGTATTTACGCCATATTTCTGAGCCCGGTTCGATTTTTTATTGGGTCGACCCACTAGGAATCGGAGGCGGTTCACTTTTTATATAACTAGCTTGCACATCCTCTTCCATTTCAAAATAGTCTCCTTAATCGAGTTCCATCCCGAGATTCGTAAGCCAGCGTCGAGCTGACGAAACGAAGAGCCGCCCGAAAGGGCGGCTCTTCGTTTCTGCCGTCCGACTGATTATGCCTCTGACGAGAGGTCCTTCCCGCTGAACGGAGCTCCGAAGAGCGGCGCGAGGACGCAGAAATTGAATATCCCGGCGAGGACGATAAGGAGGCCGATGATTATCACCACCGTTCCCGTACCGGACCCCAGACCCATTCCCCACCAAGCGATGCCGAGACCTGCAACGACGCGTATCGCCCTGCCCCAGAAGCTAGCCATGAATTTCGCAAATGCCATAGAGTATCGTTAATCGGGTAATATTGAAAGTTTAACATGCGCGATATGTCGAGGAACTGCGACAGTGTATACTGCGATACATGCAGATTACGAGCCCCGCATTCGAGAACGGCGAACGGATTCCGACTAAATACACGTGCGACGGCGACCGCCTGCTCTCGCCGGAGCTCACCTTCACCGGCGTGCCGGAGACGGCGCGGTCGCTCGCTCTCATCATGGACGATCCTGACGTGCCGAAGGTGCTCCGCCCCGACGGCAACTTCACCCACTGGGTGCTTTTCAATATCCCTCCCGAGACGACGTCTATCCCCGAAGGCGGGACGATCGGGACGGCAGGAGTGAACGGCACCGGCGAGACCGGCTATCGCGGCCCCTGCCCGCCACCGGAGTACGAGCCGACGATGCACCGCTATTTCTTCAAGCTCTACGCCCTCGACACGAAGCTCGATCTCCCTGAAGGCGCGACGAAGGAAGAAGTCGAAGCGGCTATCGAAGGGCACGCGCTCGCGACCGCCGAGCTCTACGGCACCTACTCGAGGAACTGAAACGAAAACCGCCCGAAAGGGCGGTTTTCGTTTCGGCGAGCTTATTTCTTCGCCTCCTTGAACGTGACACGCTTCCTGAGCGTGGGGTCGAACTTCGTGAGCTCGATCTTGCGCTCGGTGGTCTTCTTGTTCTTGCGCGTCCAGATGACGTGCGGAGACTTCGTCGACTTGAGCTTGATGAGGCGAATCTGTGACATGCGGAAAATATACCAAAATACGCCGCGGATTGCAACCGTCGGCCGATCCTATTTCCTCCCGAGGAATCCGCTCAGTTTGGAGCGAGCCCCCTTGGCGACGGAGGCGGTCGTATAGTCCTTCACCGCCTTCCGCTCTTTGTATTTATCATAGAGATATTTCACTCCGAGACCCCCGAATCCGATGGCGGCGACAGGAAGCGTCCCGAGCATCACCGCCCCAGCGACAGCGGATCCGGAGATTGCCATGCCCATACCAGTGAGGAATGGGAGCGTAGCGGCAACCGCTGACCCGAAAGAGATGTTATCTCTTACCCTTTTATTATGATAACTTTTGAGACCGATTGCTTTCGCAAAAGCTTGGTCGTCGCCGACTTCGAGCTTCCCTTTCGTCTCAGGAGATGCGACATAGTCGAATGCGTCACGGCCTCGCTCGTTCTCAGACCTCTCAAGGTTCCGTATGACCGCCTCTGCTTTCGCTCCCGACAACTCTTTACCTCCTTCCGCAGGGACGACCCGGTAGGTTTCTTTATCAAAGCGTAGGAGTCCACCGGAAGACTCTTTGAGAGCTTTCCGCGACATTTCGATGCTCGAACCACCGATACCCCAACCTGAGAGCGGGTCTCGAGTATCGATCTGACTCAATTCATCCGCGCTGATAGTTGCATTCGCCGGGACGGTTTCTCGAATCACGCTAGCCTGTGTCGGAGCCGCGGGCTGCTCGATGCTCGGGCCGGCCTTGGCGCGCATCTGTTCGAGAAGCTTCGCGGCTTCCGCCTGCTCCACTGCGGCGCGTTCGGCGGTCTCTTGCGCCGCATCACGCTCGGCATTTTCAGCCTTCGCCTGGTCCCACGCTTCGTTATGCAGAGTCTCTTTAGCGGCGACGTGCGCCCCCTGCTCGGCAAACTTCGCACGCAACTCTTCGATCGGTGTCGTCTCGTCTACCGAATCCAGTACTTCCCGCACCGCATCCTGCTCCTTCTCGTATGCTTCGCGCGAGTATCCGTTTTCAAGACCCATGTTGCAATTATGTTTTATATATAAACGTGCCTTTATGCTACCACGAAAAGGAGCACCGCCAGGGGCCCCACGCAGGGACAGCCTATTCGGCCGCCACAGCGGCCTTTTTTGTGCGGACAGCTTTCTTCTTCACTTCGAAATGCGGCTGACCGTTCTTTAGCGAGACCGTCACGGTGCCGCCCTCGAGCACTCCCTGGTCGACCATGAGCGAAGCAAGCGGCGTGAGGATCGTGTCCTGTATCGTACGGCGGAGCGGACGGGCGCCGTACTCGGGATTGTAGCCCTTCTCGGCAAGCCACGCGTGCATCGCGGGTTCGATAGAAAGTGCGATACGTTTCTGAGCGAGCCGCTTCACCACTTCCTCGACCTGACTATCGACGATGCGCGCGAGCGCCTCTTTGGCGAGCGGATCGAAGATGATGATGTCATCGAGGCGATTGAGGAACTCAGGGCGGAAATGCTCCTTGAGAGAGCTCATCACCTTCTCTTTCGTCTCTTCATAGCGCGTGGCGTCCGTGGCGTCGGCCGTACCGAAACCGAGGTGGGCGAGCTTGTCGATGAACTCGCCGCCGATGTTGCTCGTGAGCACGATGATCGTATTCTTGAAATTGACCTTGCGACCCTTGCCGTCGGTGAGATGGCCGGAATCGAGCACTTGCAAGAGAATGTTGAATACTTCCGGGTGCGCTTTCTCGACCTCGTCGAAAAGCACCACCGCGTACGGACGATGACGGATGCGCTCGGTGAGCGTCCCCGATTCTTCATAGCCGACGTAGCCTGGCGGCGCGCCAATGAGCTTGGCGACCGAGTGCTTCTCCATGAACTCGCTCATGTCCACCCGGACAAGCGCATCCGCATCGTTGAACATGAACTCCGCAAGCTTCTTGCTAAGCTCGGTCTTGCCGACGCCGGTGGGGCCGAGGAACAGGAAAGAGCCGATCGGGCGGTTGGGGTCGCTGATGCCGACGCGAGAGCGCTTCACCGCATCGGTGACTTTCTTCACCGCGATATCCTGGCCGATGACGCTTCCCTTGAGCGCCTCCTCCATGCGGGTGAGCTTCGCCGCCTCTTCCTCGAGCATGCGCGCGACTGGAATGCCGGTCCAACGAGACACTACTTCAGCGATGTCCTGCTCGGCGACTTCTTCGTTCAGCACGCGACGCGACTTTTGCAACGTCTTCAGGCGTTTCAGCTTCGTCTCGAGGTCTTTCTGGATGTGCGGGATCTTGCCGTACCGGATCTCCGCAACGGTGCCGAGGTCGGCGGCCGCTTCGGCATTGTCTGCCTGAATCTTGAGCGCTTCAAGCTCGGTCTTTGCCGCACGAATACTCGTGAGCACTTCCTTCTCATTCTTCCACTTGAGCTCGAGTTCGCTCGTCTTCTCGCGCAGATCGGCAACCTCGGCATCGATGGTCTTGATGCGCTCCTTTATCTCTTTCGCGTGTTCACCCTCGAGATCTTTCTGGAGCGCCTGGCGCTCGATCTCAAGCCGGCGAATCTTGCGATCGGTCTCTTCCAAGAGAGGCGGCTTATTCTCAAGCGCGATCCGGAGCCCGGAAGCAGCTTCATCGATGAGGTCGATAGCCTTGTCCGGCAGGAAACGGTCGCTGATGTATCGGCTTGACAGTTCGACGGCCGCGACGATGGCGCCATCGGTGATGCGCACGCCGTGGAAGAGCTCGTACTTATCGCGGAGGCCGCGCAGGATGGCGATACCGTCCTCGACCGACGGCTCCTGCACGAACACCGACTGGAAGCGGCGCGTGAGCGCAGCATCCTTCTCGATGTACTTCTGGTATTCCTTGAGCGTCGTCGCGCCGATGATGCGGATCTCGCCGCGGGAAAGCGCGGGCTTCAGCATATTCGATGCGTCGAGCGAGCCCTCGGCGCCGCCGGCGCCCACGAGCGTGTGGAGCTCATCGATGAAGAGGATGACCTTCCCTTCCGCGCGCTCGACCTCCTTCATGACATTCTTCATGCGCTCCTCGAATTCGCCGCGGTACTTCGTACCGGCGATCATGAGCCCGAGATCGAGCGAGAGGAGCTCTTTGCCCTTAAGCGATTCCGGGACGTCGTTCTGCGCCATACGCGCCGCGAGCCCTTCGGCGATCGCTGTCTTGCCGACGCCGGCTTCGCCGATGAGGACCGGGTTGTTCTTGGTGCGTCGCGCGAGTATCTGGATGACGCGATTGATCTCCTGGTCGCGGCCGATGACCGGGTCGAGCTTGCTCTCGGCGGCGAGCTTGGTGAGATTGCGCGCGTACTTGGCGAGCGCGCGGAAGCGGCGCGGCTCCACCTCTTGCCCGTCCTTGGAACTCTTGAGTTCCTTCAGGATAGCCATCGTCGCATCGCGAGTGATGGAGAAGCGGGCAAGGATGTCGGCCGCGGGGCCCGGGTGCTCGACGACCGAGAGGAAGAGGTGTTCCGTACCGACGAACGCATCGTTCATGCGCGCGGCGATCTTCCCGGCGGTCTCGAAAGCCTTCGCGAGATCTTCGGTGAGATAAATCTGATACGACGGCGAGAGCACCGACGCGGTCTCAGGCGCTTCGAGGTGTTCGAGCACGGCATCAGCGAGCATGATGGTGTCGATCTCCATCCGATCGAGTATGGAGAAGACGAGCGACTCCTCCTGCAGGACGAGGGCGGCAAGCAAGTGGAGCGGCGAGACATGATTCTGGCCGCGCTCTATCGCGAGCTCGTGCGCACGGCGCACGGCTTCTTTGGCTTTGGTAGTGAAATTCGTAAAAGGGGGCATACGGAAAGATTACTTCGCCACCGCGGTCGAGGTGGCAGTCGTCGAGGTGGCAGTGAGAAGCGCCGTGAGCGCATCCGTGCCGATGAGGAGCCCCGGCGCCGCCCCGGCGCTGATGCCGATGAGGTTGCCGGAGAGGTCGACGACGGCGCTTCCGGTGCCGATGTCCGGCAACGTCGTGTGGACGCCCGTATCGCTTACGCGAGCGACGATGCCGGTAGAAGCCGAGCCATCGGCGCCGAGAGCGAGAGCTGTCTCGCCGAGCTTCAAGTCGCTCGTCGCCACCAAGCCAGGAGAGGTCATCTTGGGGAGCGTCGCATCATCGGCGAATCCGTATACCATGAGCCCCTTCCCGGCGTGCGCGAGCGAAGCGGGAACGCGCGTCCCGTTCGTGAACTCGATGAGCACTTCCTTCGGCAGGCTGTCGAGCGCCGCTGTCACGATAGCGCGCGATTTGGGGAGATAGGTGCCGATACCGATCGCGGGCGTCGAGGTGGCCGCATCGGACGCATAAATAGCTATCGCGCGCGCCGCATCCGCACCGATAGCGGCGGTAACGAGGTCTTGATTCGATGGCGCGGGCGCTTGCACCGTCACTGCCGGCGCGGCAGCGGCGACCGTCTCAATGGTGTGCTCGACGACCCGATTGACCGTCTGCGTCACGAATGCCGGCGCATGGTCGAGGAGCGAGACCGTCAAGATGCCGGTCGCGACAGACGTCACGAAATTCACAAGGATCGTGAGCAGTATGAGCTGTGATTTGGAGAGTTCTTCGATGTCCATATGCAATATATAATGCTACCTCTGCGTATTGCTGTCAACAAACGCAAGCACCTCTACGAGCGCCCGCGAAAAACGGGTGAGATCACGACCTCGAGTACGCGGTCCCCACGATATCCGCAAGGTCGAAAGAGCTCGTTTCCGGTCGCCCGTAAGCGCGAAAACCGCTCGTGAGCCCTCCTCGGAATCGGTCTCGCACGCACTCCTTGTCGATATGGCGAAACCGGCCTCGTCGAGGAGTGCGACGAGATAATCCGTATCGCGGCCCGGGAGAGAGATATTCACGATCTGCGGCGCCTGCGCACGACCCTCCTGTATTAGTACGTCCGGAACCGCGCTCGTGATGTGCTTGACGAGTCGCGCTCGAGCGCGCTCGGCAGAGGTACGGAATGCTTCCCTGCCGCGTTCGGCAGCAGCGAGCGAGCGGGCGAAACTTCGAGCGCATTCGGGAACTTCGGTACCCGGGCGAAGCCCCCGCTCCTGTCCGCCGCCCTTATAAAGGGGGACGAGCGGAATCGTCCGGTGTGCGATGAGGACGCCGCATCCGTGCGGCGGACCGACTTTCGAGGCGTCGAACGTGAGCAGGTCGGCGCCGAAATGATCGCGAGTAATCTTTTCTGTGAGGGGTGCCTGGCTCGCATCGACATGGAGCAGGACGCGCGCGGCGGCTGCGCCGCCGCGCGCGATGTCCAGCGCTTGCCGCACCTCGCGCGTGTTCCATATGACGCCAGTCTCGCCGCACACCGCGTCCATCGAGACCAGCACGGTCTCCGGCCGGACCATGTTCGCGAGAGTATCGGTATCGACGCGATAGTCACGTATCGGGAGCGCCTCGGCCGTGATGCCCTCGACCGCGAGCGATTTCACATTCTCGACGATCGATGCGTGCGCGCTCGGCAGATAGAGAACGTGCATATTATTCCTCCCCGGCACATCGGCCCCGGCGAGCGCGCGGCGAGCGCGCACGTATCCGAGGATGGCGAGCGCGTTGCTCTCGGTCGCCCCGCTCGTGAAGATGACATCATCTGCTTGCACCTCGACGAGACGCGCGATGGCCGTCCGCGCGTCCTCGAGCTCTTCCTTCGCGCGCCTCCCCTCTTCGTGCGGCGACGACGGATTGCCCGCCACCCCGGCGGCGAAATCGAGATAGGTTCTCCGCTTCCGAAACATATCTCCATTCTACTGGAATCGACCGGAATGTCCCGAAGCCTCTTGGGACATTCCGGTCGACCGGCATGAGATATGCGCGGCGAGCGACGCATCTTCAATGAGACGTACGATTGCACTTATGCCGTTTTTGTGATGAAATAGAGCCATTATGGCGCGTACCCCGAGGCCGCCCGTCATCGCGGTGATGGGCCACATAGATCATGGCAAGTCGTCGCTTCTGGATTACATCCGGAAGGCGAATATCGTCGCGGGCGAAGCCGGCGGCATCACTCAGCACGTCGCCGCCTACATCGCGGTCCACGACGGCCGGCCGGTCACCTTCCTCGACACGCCGGGCCACGAAGCCTTCAAAGCGCTCCGCACCCGCGGCGCGGCAGCGGCCGACATCGCTATCCTCGTCGTCGCCGCAGACGAAGGCGTGATGCCGCAGACCCTCGATGCGCTCGCCGCCATCAAAGAGGCCGGCATCCCTTTCATCGTCGCCATCACGAAGATTGACAAGAACAATGCGGATGTCGAGCACGCGAAGATGTCGCTCGTGGAACACGAGGTGTTCATCGAAGGCATGGGCGGCGACGTCGCATATGCGCTCGTATCATCGAAGACCGGCGAGGGCATACCCGAGCTCCTCGACCTCGTCCTCCTCGCTTCTGACCTCGCTGAGCTTGCGGCCGATCCCGACGCAAGCGCGTCCGGCTTCGTCCTCGAAGCGACCCAGGACCCGAAACGCGGCGCCTCGGCGACCCTCATCGTGAAGGACGGCACGCTCGCTCAGGACGGGTTCGTCGTTGCCGGCGATGCGTATGCTCCCATACGCTTCATCGAAGATTTCCGCGGCAAGCGCGTGGAGCAGGCCGGGCCGTCAGAGCCGGCGCGCATCTCCGGATTCAGCAAGCTCCCTGCTGCCGGATCGCTTTTCAGTATCGTGAAGAACAAGAAGGAGGCTGAAGCCGCGGCGCTTGCGAACGCGGCGCTCGCCGTCGCACCGGAACGCGAAGAGACCGCTGAGGGCGCTGTCCTGCTCCCGCTCATCGTGAAGACCGACGTCGCCGGGTCCATCGATGCTATCGCCCACGAGCTCAAGAAGATCACTCACGAACGCGCAGCTATCCGCATCATCGCCTCCGGCGTCGGGAACGTCTCGGAGAATGACGTGAAGACCGCGCATGCCTCCGGCGGCACCATCATCGCTTTCAATACCGGGATCGATGCTGTCGCGCGCGACCTCGCAGAGCGTGACCATGTCGTGATCCTCTCTTTCTCGATCATCTACGAGCTCGCGGAGCGGGTGACGAAGCTCCTTGAGGAACGCGCGCCTCAAGAAGCCGGCGAGAAGGAGCTCGGTCGTGCGAAAGTGCTCAAGGCTTTCTCCTCAACCGCCAAGAAGCAGGTGCTCGGCGCGCGGTACGTCTCGGGCGTCATCACGCTCGGCGACCGAGTGAAGCTCATGCGCGGCGACGAGGAGATCGCCCGAGGCAGCATCACCAACCTCCAGCAGGCGCGCATCGACACTAAAGAGGTGCACGTTGAAGGCGATTTCGGCATCGAGATAGAAGCCCGCGCCGAAGCAGTCTACGGCGACGAGATCGTCGCCTTCACCGCCCCTCGCGTATGAACTCCTCCGAACGGAACAAACGGGCCGCCGAAATCGTCGCTCGAGAAGCCGCGCAGTTCATCACGCGCGAAGCCGGGAGCGGTTCCCTGATCACGGTCATCCGCGCGCAGCCCGCAGCCCACGGCGAACGCATCCTCGTGTTC
Source organism: bacterium (assembly GCA_021813965.1). Lineage (GTDB taxonomy): Bacteria > Patescibacteriota > Minisyncoccia > Phycocordibacterales > Phycocordibacteraceae > C7867-001. The sequence goes on from JAKAJB010000003.1 coordinate 24,341, forward strand.
GTGAGCGTCTTCCCCGAAGATAAGGCCCAGGCGGCGCTCGCCTTCCTCGAGCGGCATCGCTCGGCGTTCTCGGACCATCTGAAGACGCACGCTCGTTTACGGCCGCTCCCGCGCATCGACTTCCTCCTCGACAATCGCGAGGAAACCGGCGCGCCACTTACCGAACAGTCGAAAAGCTAGTATCATCAAGAGACGGCTAAAACGATCACCAAGTGATCGTTCGCCCGAACAGTGCGATGAACTGTTCTAGGGCCCGGTGGTGAAGTGGTAACACAGCGGTCTGCAAAACCGCGATGCGCGGGTTCAATTCCCGCCCGGGCCTCAAAAGGAGTACTATGCATACACACGCCGAGGTGGCGGAATGGTAGACGCACAGGACTTAAAATCCTGAGATGGCCTAAAAACCTTCGTGTGGGTTCGAGTCCCACCCTCGGCACAATCAAGACTATTGAAGAGTGGCCGTCCATCGTGTAAAGTTCACAGTACGCACCTATAGCTCAGTTGGTAGAGCAGCTCCCTCTTAAGGAGACGGTCCCAGGTTCGAGCCCTGGTAGGTGCACAACTTGGTTCGAATCCTGTTATAGTTCCTTCGTACGCGATCCGCTGGGATGGCGAAATTGGTAGACGCACGAGCCTTAGGAGCTCGCGGGGCAACCCATGGAGGTTCGAGTCCTCTTCCCAGCACAACATTCTCTTCCTTAAGGAAGCTTGACTTTTGTGTATTTTTCTGTATGCTTTCATGCAGTACGACGCTCTTTTAAAACGCATCAAACAACCAATCAGCGCGGATTTCCGCGGAAAGGAACAATCATGGCAGCTATCGCCAACATAGGGTACCGCGTCGATTTGCGGAAGCCCGATGACAGTCAAGCAGATCGAGACCGTTTCAGCCGTTGGCTGTCGTTCATCGTCTGTACCATCGTCATGTACGCTGTGCCTACCTGGCTCCTCTGGTACTGGGGATCGCTCATCGGGCACTCCACCATCGGCGGCCTCATCGGCTTCGGCATCGGCGGCTACTTCGCTTCAGCCATCATCCCGGACCATCTCCTGATCAACAATCCGGAGTGGACGGGGTATGTGACCCAGAGCATGTTCGGGGGCGAGATGGTGCCCTACGGACCGGGGCTCCACCCATCGCACTTTTGGGAGGAGCGGACTAAGGTCGGCAATTACCCGCTGGATGTGATCACCCGGTCATTTTTGACGGAAATCACGACTCCGGGTTCGAGAATCGTAGTGCGCATAGAGTACGAATACGCACTCAGTCTCCGCAACCTTACGACGGCTATCGGCGTCGACCAATCGACAATCGAAGGCGGCCTCATAGGGTTCATCCAGAGCTTCCTCATCAGCAAATGCTCCGTGCGCTCTGCAGAATGGGCACGCAGCAATGTGGATGCACTGAATCAAGCCCTCGCTGCCGAATTCATGAGCACCGAGGTAAACCGGCGTAAGCCGGGGAACTTCGAGAAAAGCTACGGATTCGTGACCGTCGGCATCGTCATCAGCGGCATCGCGTTTGCGGCGGGAGTCCAAGACGCCCTCAATGCGGTTGATGAAGCGCAATCGGACCGCAAGATCGTCGCAGCGCTCTACGGCATCACTGTCGAGGAACTGAATGCGAAGATGGCTTCCAAGGAAATCTCGCAGGAAGACTTCGTCAAGATGCTCGATCGCGCCATGACCATGGCCAAGGAAGCCACGATGAACGTGTCCGTGGTCGAAGGGAATGCGGCTGCCGTGCTCGTGGACGGGGGGAACAAATCATGAGGAGCTTCTCTGAAGCGAAGGATTCTGCCGAGAAGAACGGGACGGACAGGCGCAGGAAATTCAAAGCCTCTGCCCGCAAATTCATCCGCGGGGCCACAGCCGTGGTACTCATCCTCGCCGCGACATACCTCATGATGCAACAGCAGAAAGCGGTGCCTGGACAGGCGGCAAACAAGCCGTCAGTCGATGCATCGGCTACCTGCACCGAGTATGCGCCATGCACGCCGCAGGAGGAATCGGACGGGTCCACCCGGAAAGTGCTCGTACCCAGAGGAGAGAATGTCTGTTTCGACAACTCTTTCTGGGAAAACATAGCCCGACTGGGGTGGAAAATCTCCTACCAAGGAAGCCCCGAGGAAGTCTATCGGTGCACACGGGAGGGGGTGCTCTCCGGAACATGCTCTGTCCGCGCATTCGATACCTTCCGGTTCACCCCGGAAAAAGGAGTGCGTCCCCCACGGTACTGGTTCATTGACGCAAGCAAGCGCAAGTGTTAGCGTAACTCGCCCTTGCAAAAGCCGCCCGGTTCATCCGAGCGGCTTTTTCTTTTCTGCCGTTTCGCCTCGTCAGGGCGAGATTTTCTGAACCGGCGGGAGGTTGAATGTCCCGAGCGCCAGATTGATGATGCCGTAAGCGCCGAATATGATGACGAGTCCGACAAGACCCCAGAGGATCGCGTCTTTCCCTTCTTTCCTCTTCCCGGCATCACCGGCGTGTGCGATGAATTCGAATACCCCCCAAAGGAATACGACGAAGGCGCTCGCCGCCAAGAGCAGGATGATCGGATTGATTATCTGCGCGACGACCTTACCCAGGAACTTGTTGAGAACGTCGAGCATTTACTGGCCGACCGACCTTGCCGCCGGAAGGGTTGCCTGCGACGAGTTGCCGAAACTGACCGAGCCGGTGAGGATGTTCACGAGACCCCAGACCGACACCATGACGAAGAAACCGATGAGGCCCCAGAGCATGAGATTCTTGCCGTGTTCCTTCGTTTCCTCAGACTGCGCTCCCACGATGAAAGTGTCGAACGCGCCCCAGATGAAGACGATGAATGCGATAGCGAAGAGCACCGGGACGAAAATATTATTAATGGTATTGATGATGAACGAACCGACATCCGAAATGTTGCTGATCGCGGCGGAGGAGATGAGCGGGAGCGCGAAGGCGGCAAAGGCTACGGAGGAAATGGTAATGGCTTTTTTCATAAGATAAGTGAACGGCTAATGGGATAATTGTAGCTTTTCGGCTGGACGGGTCAATGGACCTGCACGTAACGTGTGGATAAGACGCGCGGAGCTGCGCTATTTAGGGCTGCAGGAAACCTGGCCGGTTACGTTGTCTTGAGTACAAGTGCCGGTGCAGGTATTGAGGCAATTCGACAGCTCCGAACCCGAAGATGAGGCGCCGCTGGTCGGTGTGCCCCCAAGCGTCGGGAAGGCGGGGACATTGTTCGAAGTGAGACCGAGCGTGCTTATGAAGACGTTGACGATCCCCCAGATCGACAAGATGACAGCGAAGCCGACGACACCCCAGAGTACGAATTGGCGGCCCTCCCCTTTCGCAGCCTCTTCCGTCGCGCCGAGGATGAAGTACTTGTACACGCCCCAGATGAACATGAGGAAGGCGAGCGCGAAGAGCACCGGCACAAAGACCGAGTTGATGAGGTTGATGATATCCGCGCTATATTTTTGGACGAGCGGGAGGTTGATGCCGCCGGCGCTTTGCGCGGCCGCAAGGAACGGCGTCGCGAGAACTGCGGACGAGACGATGAGAAACGGGATTTTTCTCATATGATCAGTACGGGTACGACACGGGCGGCGTCGGCGCGCCGATACCCGTCAGGTTGAAAGTATTCGCGACGACGTTCACCATGCCCCAAAGCGACACCATCACGACGAAACCGATGATGCCCCAGAGGATAAGCTTGTGGCCCTCCGAGACTTCGGCTGCCTCGCCATGCGAGAGGATATACGCTTTGTAGACGCCCCAGAGGAACACGATGAAGGCGATCGCGAATATGAGCGGCACGAGGACGGAATTGATGAGGTAGATGATGGTGTTCGCGATGCCGCAGATGCCGGTGATGCAACCGCTCCCTGATGATGCGCTGAAAGTGAAACCCATAATGATTAAGTATACCTAATTATGTGCTAGGGGCGATACCGAGCGTGGATAACATGAGGTTCACGAACCCCCAGACGGAAAAGAGCACGACGATGCCGATGATGCCCCACAGGATGAATTCCTTCCCTTCTTCGCGCTTCGTCTCATCGCCGCCATGGAGGAAGAAGTAGTTCACGATGCCCCAGATGAATGCGGCGAACGCGAGCGTGAAGATGATCGGCACGACGACCGTATTGAGGACGCCGATGAGGCCGCTCGAACTGTTGCCGACGAATTGAGCGAACGTCATAAGCTAGCCGCCGAGCGCCTGCACCGTCGATAGGATGCCGAGAGAGATCGCCTTCGCGCCCAAGAGGACGAGCGCGCCGATGACGGTCCACAGGAGCATCGTCCGGGCTTCGGTGATCTTGGAATCGCTCCCTTGGGCGGCGACGAACTTGTACCCGACGAAGACGAGCATCAGTATGACGATGATGGTCCCGATCTCGATTACGAAGGAGAGGATGTTGTTGAGGAAAGCGAGGAGGCAATTGCCGGTTCCGCCGGTGCAATCGACACCCTTGAGCGGATTGATAAGGGTGACGGGCTGTGCAGGCTGTGCAGAAGGGTTACCGCCCGGGGAAGGATTCGAGACGCTCGGATTACCGCCCGGGGAAGGATTCGCTGCGGGTTGCGGCTGGCATGTCCCGCCGCCGGTCGGGTCTCCCTGACAGAATCCCGACACACATTCGGAGGAGCTGAAACAGCTCGCACCGTTCGCTTTGGGAGCGGTGGAGACGGCAGGAGGAGGGGGCGTAACCGGATTTGCGAGACAGACGCCGCTACTCTCGCAGGTCGCACCGGCCCCGCAGGAGGTCGCAGTGCACGGGAGGCACATATTTTCAGGATTGAGCCCGCTGGCTCCACAGACACCCGACTGGCATGCATTCGTACCCTGGACGCACGGCGTACCGAGCGCTTGATACCCATTCGCGAACGCTGCAGGCGCGAGCGAGAACGAGAAGAGAACGAGAGCGGCGAGTGTGAGCGAGCGCATGTTATTTCTGTAAAAGCGAGGTTAACGAATTCTCGGCGGACGTGAGAGCATTATCGGGTGTCAGACGGCCGCTTATCACACTCGTAATCATACTCGAGAAGACCGCGTCCGTATCGGCAGGCGCTGGGGACAACCATCCGTCCGCATAGAGCGCTTCCGCATACGCGACGGCAGCGACCGGGTCGGCGGGCGGCGTGGAAAGCGGTGTGAGCGCCGCCGGCGCGAGCCCGAGCGCCGGCGCGGCGGCATTCTGGGCAGCGGTGCTCGAGAGCAGCACGGCTGCCTGGTAGGCACCGCTCATGTTCTTGGCTCCGCGCGGGATCATGAACGAGTACACGAGACCGTACGTGCTCTTGAGCGATGCGGTCGCCGGCTGCGGCAAGGGCGTGACGTCGAAGCTGAGGTTCGGATTCGCCGCCGCGAGGAATCGGGCTTCCGACGCGTAGCCGATATAGAGCGCGAGGTCGCCGGC
>JAKAJB010000035.1 GCA_021813965.1 bacterium
CACGGCAGTCAAGCCTCCTAGCGGCGATGGTACTCATCGTAACAGGTGGGGAGAGTAGCTAGCCGCCAGAACTGAATACTTGAAATAGAGCTCTTTACGTCGGGGTGTAGCTCAGAAGAGCTGTCCATCAGTACGCCCGTCTGCCTCGTGCAGAAACGCGTTAGGACGGTTGGCCGAGCGCTCGCTGTTGGTCTCCAGACCACAACTCCTTTCGACTTCGGTCGAGACTGCCGCCGACAAGGCGGAGGAAGGTGGAGAGATAGCGAGAGGTCGTTGGTTCGAATCCAACCACTCCGACCCCACATAGGTGCCGCGCAGGTTTCCTGCGCGGCATTTTGCTATGCCCATACACTCGGAGCCACATCATGCGTAACCTCTCTTTCGTTCACTATCAGGTCATAAGTGCGCTTAGTGACATTATCATGCCCCGAGTGTTCGGGTATACTGAGTGCATGTCCTGGGCATCACGGCGGCGGTTCATCATACTCTCGCTCATCGGCGCGGTCGCAGCGGCGTTCTTCATCATCCTCTCCATCAGCGTCTTTTACAAAGCGCCGTCGTGTAGCGATGGCGTGCAGAACCAGGGCGAGGCCGGTATCGACTGCGGCGGCCCGTGCCCCTACCTCTGCACCGCCGATGAACATACGCCGACGGTGCTGTTCACCAAAGCGCTTCCGAGCGGTGCCGGGCGCACGGATATCATCGCGTCGATTGAGAACGTGAATGCGAACGCTGCCGCAAAAAGCGTCCCGTACACCGTCACGCTCTACGGTGTCGGCCAGGTACTCATTCAGAGGGCGAGCGGTACGGTCGATCTGCCGCCTGGTGCGACGGTGCCGGTGTTCCTGCCCGGTGTCGTGAACGGGAATCAGCAGGTGATGGGCGCATTCCTCACGATCGATTCCTCGAAGCCGCGATGGTTCGCGATGGCGAGCGATCCGCGTGTCATGCCGGTCGTGTCGAACACGACGCTTAGCGGCTCGACGGCTTCGCCGCGCATCGACGCCATCCTCGCGAATCCGAGCACGAGCGCGCTTACGGATGTGCCGGCCGTCGTCCTTGTGCACGATGCCGGTGGAGAGGTCATCGCCGCATCGCGGACTATCGTGCCGTCTATCCCCGCACAAGGGCAGGCGACGGCGACATTCACCTGGAATGCCGCTTTCACGGCTGCGCCGGCGGCGATAGAAGTCATACCGGTCGTCCCGCTTCCGTAGCATGAATCCTGTGCCGCGTCTCTTCTTCGATTGGACGCTTCTCCTCCCGGCGCTCGCCCTCTCGCTCGTCGGCATCCTCACGATGAGCACGTTCGGGCAAGGCGTCTCGCTCGCGCCGCGGCAGATACTGTGGCTCGCCCTCTCGCTCGTGATATATTTCGGGCTTTCGCTCATCGATATGCGTTTCGTGCGGCGGACATCTGTCGTGATGACGCTCTACGGACTCTCATTCGTATTGCTCGCGCTCGTGCTCGTCATGCATCCGGTGATGGGTGCGCGCGCGTGGTTCTCGCTCGGCCCGGTATCGTTCCAGCCGGCCGATCTTGCGAAGCTTGCCATCATCGCGCTCCTTGCGAAATACCTCTCACGCCGCTATGTCGAGATCGGTGACTTCCGTCACATCATCGTCTCGGGTGCCTATACGCTCGGCCTCGCTCTCCTCATCGTCGTCGAGCCGGATATGGGGAATGCCATCATCTTCACGGCGCTCTGGCTCGGCATGATGCTGGTGTCCGGCATCTCCAAGAAGCACCTCGCGCTTCTGGGCCTCATCGGGATCATCGCCGCGTCCGTCCTCTGGTTCGGAGGACTGAAGCCATATCAGCGCGACCGCATCATCTCGTTCGTGAATCCGGCAGGTGACATCCATGGCGCCGGCTACAACGCATACCAGGCGAAAATAGCGGTGGGGAGCGGCGAGCTTCTCGGCAAGGGTATCGGCTACGGCACGCAGAGCAAACTGCGGTTCCTGCCCGAATACCAGACTGACTTCATCTTCGCGGCCTTCGCCGAGGAGTGGGGGTTCATCGGGGTCGTGCTCCTCCTCTCCGTGTACGCGCTCCTCTTCACGCGCCTCGCGCAGATCGCGCGGGAGTCAGCGACGAACTTCGACGCCTTCTTCACGCTCGGCGTGCTCATACTCTTCGCGTCGCATGTCTTCCTGCATACCGGCATCAGCCTGGGCCTCTTGCCGGTTACCGGGCAGACGATACCGTTCATGAGCTCGGGAGGGTCGCATCTCGTGCTTGAATTCGCAGCACTGGGCATCGTCACATCGCTCGCGCGCCACGGCCGCGGTGCTTCGCGCGATCTCGCTGCGAATGAATATCTCGGCGGCGGCTCGTAAGAACGACCGCACTTGGATTTTCTAAGGCAGGGTACTGCTAAGAAAATCTCGGCGTCAGCGGTAGAGCGCGAACGTCTCTCCCACCATATGTTCGCGCGAGAAGATCGAGAGGTCGGGCGCGTCGAGGATTTCCGCGATGCCGCCTACCGCGCGGTTTGCACGGATCGGGAGTCCGGCGAGGCGAGCCTCGATGAGCACGGTCGGGAGCCCTTCTTTGAGAGAGGGGAGGGCGAACTCGTCGAACCCGCGGAGCGCCTCAGTCCAGGGCAGGTAGCCGAAGAGCTTCACGCGATCAGTAAGGCTCCAGGCGCGGATTCGCTCTTCGAGGTGTGCTCGTTCGTCGCCGTCGACACCGACGATCGCGACGTATCGGTCCGGATTATCCCGAGCTTCTTCGACCAGGGCGATCTGGTTTTTGTTCCGATTCGTCTCGCCGATCGTGCCAGTGATGAATGCTCCTTTCGGGAAGGCGCTCCTGATGCGCTCGCCGGTGCCAAGCGGAGTCGAGAGATCGATGCCGTTGTAGATTCGGATGGTCTTATGCGCGATACCCGGCATGGCGCTCGCGACGCGATGGTCGTAGTTTGAGACGACGATCACTCTGGTGGCGAGAATCGCGGTGAGCCAGGAGAAGAGGTACATGAGTGCGCGCGAGAGAAGAGAGCGCGGCTCCCAGAACGGCCAGCCGTGGGCGGTGAAGATGACGCACGGGACGCCGGCAATTCGTGCGGCGAGTGCGCCGAGGCCGCCGGCTTTCGAACTGTTCGCGTGCACGATGTCCGGTTTTTCAGCGCGGATGAGCGTGATGAGTTCGCGCAGGGCCCGATAGTCGCGGGCGAACGATATGTCGCGCATGAATGAGGGGATGACGACCGTGCGGATACCAGCGTCGTGCAAGCGTTGTGCGAGAAGCCCGGTCTCGGCAGAGGACTCGCCCGTACCGCCGAGGGCGACCGTCACATTGCCGCCCGCCCGTGCCGCCTCAGTCGCAAGTGTATAGACGTAATATTGCGCGCCGCCCCAGTTCGATTTGGTGATGATGTATAGGATTTTCTTTCCGGTGAGGTCGGTCATAGGTGCAACTGTACAATATATCTCAGCGTTATAGTATCTGTATCTATGGCATTCGACCGTCGAGAAACCGCGATTCTCCTTCTGGGAGATTTCTTCATGTTGGCTGCGTCTCTCTGGGCGGCTCTTACCGTCAGGAACCTCGCGCTCCCTTCAGGAGGTTACTTCCTGGGGAATTTCTTACCATTCTTGCCGGTCTTCGCACTTTCGCTGGTAGTGTTTTACATCGCCGGCCTCTACGAGAAGCAGACGCGGCCGATCCGGAGCGTGATGGGGGTGCGCATCTTGGGGGCTCAAGCGGCGACCGTGGCAATTGCCGCAATCCTTTTCTTCGCACTCCCGCTCTCCATCGCCCCGAAAACCATCCTCGTGCTCTACCTGGTCGTATCGGTGGTGGCGGAGAGTCTCTGGCGTTTTCATCGTATGAATCTCGAAATGGAAGACGGCAACCGCGTCCAAGCGCTTCTCGTGGGAACAGGGGCGGCGGTGCTTGAGCTGTATGATGAAGTGCGGGGGAATGACCGGTATCTCATCCGGTTCATCGATCGTGTAGAGACGGCCGGTTCTACGGAGGGCATGGTACTGAAGGCGATAGAAGGGGGCATCAGAGCGGGCGCGCGTATCATCGTCATCGATACCTCGGACGCAAGCGTTATGCGCGACATGTCGAAATACGCCGAACCGAAGGAAGACGGCATCATTATAAAAGATTTCGCGTCTCTGTATGAGGAGATCTTCGACCGCGTTTCACTGGATCATCTGGACAGTTCACAGATCCTCGCGGCGGCATCGAAGCAACATGCGCTCTACGATGGCGCGAAGCGCCTGTTCGATATCGTGCTTGCGCTTTTCGGCGCCGTCATCGCGATACCTTTCGTGTGCTTCGCTGCGGCGGCGCTCTCTTTGGACGGGGGTATGCCATTTTTCAACCATGCACGCATCGGCAAGAACGGCCATCCTTTCTCTCTCCTGAAACTGCGGTCTATGCTTTTGAACGACCACGGCGATCCTGAGCTGCAGAAGAAGAATCGCGTGACCGCGCTCGGGCGCGTGCTCAGGAAATCCCGCATCGATGAGTTGCCGCAATTATGGAACGTACTCGTGGGCGACCTCTCGTTCATCGGTCCGCGGCCTGAGCTCCCGAAGATCGCCGAAGTGTACGAACAGGAGATCCCTCAGTACTGGATGCGGCACTTGATCACGCCGGGTCTCTCCGGGTGGGCGCAGATCCACGATTATGACGCGCCACGTGGGTCTGCCGATGTCGCTCGCACGCGGCGGAAGCTCTCGTTCGATCTGTACTATCTGAAGCATCGGTCATTCGCGCTTGACATCGCCATCGCGGTGAAGACGCTGCGGACGTTATTCGCCTTTTCAGGAACATAATTCATTACCTATGCGCGTACTCATCACGGGCGGTGCAGGATTCATCGGGAGCCATGCCGCTACTCTCTTGACGGAGAAGGGAGCCAGTGTCTGCGTGTTCGATTCGCTCGTGAGCGGGAAGCGAGAGCGCGTCCCTGCGAGAGCCAATTTCATACAGGGGGATATCAGGGACCGTGCGGCGCTTGATGCCGCGATGAAGGGTGTGACGCACGTCGTGCATCTCGCCGCTCTCGTCTCGGTTCCTGAGAGCGTGAGGCATCCCGAGGAAACGTTCGCGGTGAACGTGGAAGGGACGCAAAACGTATTCGCTGCCGCGCATGCCGCGGGGGCGCAACAGGTCGTGTATGCTTCGTCCGCTGCGGTGTACGGGGACGCTCCGGAATTGCCGAAGCGGGAGGATATGGCACTCGCACCGCAATCGCCCTACGCTGAATCGAAAGTGCAGAATGAATCAGATGCTGTCAGGATGGCGGCGAAGGGATTCTCTCTGATGGGCCTGCGATTCTTCAACGTGTATGGCCCCGGGCAAAGCGCGGATCATGCCTACGCGTCGGTGGTCCCGCGCTTCATCAAGGAAGCCCGAGCGGGGCAGCCATTGCCGCTTACGGGAGATGGCTCGCAGACGCGGGATTTCATCCATGTGTCCGATGTTGCACGGGCGATTGCTGCGGCGCTCGAGTCAGACGCGAATGGCGTGTGCAATATCGCTTCGGGTGACGCGACCCGGATTTCTGAGCTCATCGATCTCATTCGCGCCGCATGTCCTGTCGAGGTGCAGGTGCTGCCGCCGCGCCCAGGAGACATTCTTCACAGTGTCGCTGACATCTCGCGTGCGAAAGAGGTGTTGCATTGGTCGCCGACGGTCTCATTCCCCGACGGGATCCGCGAACTCCTTTCCGTATGATCATCGACGGGCGAGCCATTGCGCAGGAGGTGCTCGCGCGCACGAAAGCGCGCGCAGAGAAGCTGCCGCACCCGCCGCGCGTCGTCGCCTATGTCGCCCAGGGCCCGACGCCGGCGACACGATCGTATCTGAATATCAAGAAACGGAGCGCCGAAGCCGCTGGCTGTATCTTCGAAGAGACGTCGGATCGGGCAACCCTCGCCGACGCCGACGCGGCGCTCGTCCAGCTCCCGGTCAGCTCGGAGGACGGGGCGATGTTCGACACGCTCCCGATCGGGAAAGATGCTGACGTGCTCTCGGCAGGGGCCCGCGCGAAGTTCGCACGAGGCGATGCGGACGCGCTGTTGCCGCCGGTCGTCGGCGCGATCGAGGAGATTTTCAAAACGTACGACGTGGATCCGAGAGGGAAGACCGCGGCCGTCATCGGGAATGGCTTCCTTGTCGGCGCACCGGTTGCGACGTGGCTTCGCCAGCAAGGCGCCGGTGTATCCGTGTGGACCGTCGAGGACGACGAGGAAGAGAAAGCCGCCGCGCTTCGCGCGGCGGACCTGATTGTCTCGGGCGCAGGCGCGCCACATCTCATCACGCCTGATCTGATACACGACGACGTCGTCCTCATCGACGCGGGCACGTCCGAGCTCGGCGGGGAAGTCGTCGGCGACGCTGATCCTGCG